>JAUWZR010000079.1 GCA_030615235.1 Promethearchaeota archaeon | reverse complement strand
TTCTAAAAGTTTTTTTATTAAATCCTTATTTTCGTTTTTTTCAATCTTAAAATTTAGATTATGGAGAAGTTTTAAAAAGTCAGAAAACTCGTTGTCTAATGTGAGCATTTCGTTATGGTTTAAGTCAAATAAAATCGTTTTTCTCTGCATTTTTACTATAAAAAGATAAAAATACAGCTTTAAATATTATTCTAAAAATAAAACATTAACAGAGAAATTTTATAAACTTTAAAGAATAATCCTTTTTGGATTATGTTTTTGATTGTAAAATCTTATAATAATCCCATACTAAATTTTTAAAGTGAAACAGGTTAAGAGAATTAATGGATTGTGAATAATGAATAACATATTTAATACAATTGCTATTGTCGGCTTGTCCTGGGGAGATGAGGGGAAGGGTAAATTTGTAGACTACTTAGCTCAAAAATCAGATATTGTTGTACGATATAACGGTGGAAATAATGCGGGACACACTATTGTTGCGAATGGAATCAAATATAAATTTAAGTTAATTCCATCGGGAGCTCCACTGGAAAAAGAGGTTGTAATCGGAAATGGATGTGTCATTGATCCCAAGGTTCTGTTAGATGAAATAGATAATTTAAATAAGCTTAACAAAAAAGTCGACCTCAAATTAAGTTCTACTGCCCATGTTATATTTCCCTTTCACATCGCTCTCGACGGGTTAGAAGAAAAGACAAAAGGAGAATACAGTGCCGGAACTACAAAAAGAGGAATAGGGCCAACATATTCAGATAAAGCAGGTAGGTGGGGAATTAGAGTATTCGATTTAATCCATCCTGAAATTTTAAAACCGAAACTGGAAAAAATATTTAGAATCAGAAAAAATTTGATAAATGTCTACGATCCTAATTGGGATTATGATTTTGAAGCTATGTATGAAGAATATAAAACTTTCGGTGAGAAATTGAAACCTTATGTTACGGATACGGCTTATTATTTGAATAAAGCTATAGACTCAGGTAAAAAGGTTGTATTCGAAGGAGCTCAAGGTAATCTACTTTGTATAGATCATGGTATGTATCCTTACGGTACGTCTTCAAACCCTAATGCACTAGGGATCAGTGCAGGAACAGGTATACCTCCAAGGAAAATTGGAAAGATTATAGGGATAGTTAAAGCATACACATCAAGGGTAGGTGAAGGAAAGTTTCCTACAGAATTATTCAATAATACGGCAGAGATTATAAGGGAACAAGGCCACGAATACGGAACGGTTACTGGACGCCCAAGAAGAGTTGGTTGGTTAGATTTATTCAATATTAAGTATGGCATAATGATCAATGGGGTGGATAAAGTTATAATCACATTACTGGATGCACTCCATGGAATAAATCCAATAAAGATGTGCACAGGATATCAGTTAAACGGAAAAGAGCTTGAAAGTTGGCCAATCCAACACGAAATAATAAAAAAATGCCTTCCAATCTATAGAGAATTTAAAGGTTGGGAAAGATTTTCTAGCGATAAATGGTCTGAAATTGCTAATCAAGGATACGATTCGATACCTGAAACAATGAAAATTTATCTTGAAGCAATTAAAAATGAACTTAATATTGATATTGCTATGATTTCTATTGGACCAAAACGAAATGATACAATTGTTTTACAACAATTATTTTAATTTTTTTTTTCCTTTTTTTTAAAATCTTTAAAGACAAATTTGACATCATAACTATTATGCTGTAAACTTAAGTGAAGACATAAGCTTTTTTATAGGAGCAAACAATAAATAGAATATAAAAAAATTAATTATTTCATAGTAAGAAATTCATGAAATTTGGTATGTGAATAAAATGAAATTGTTAAAAGAAAAGAAAAATGAACTATATGAGGTTAACAAGGAATTCTTAGCCGAGACATTAAGCGGCTCTGCATCCCTACATGAAGCGCTCTCAACTTTTGTAAATGACAAATTAAAGAGGGAATCATTAGAAGCCGTCATTCAAGTAGAAAAAAGGTGTGATGCGCTAAAAGAGAAATATGTGCAGGTTCTTTACAGGGATAAAAGAGCTCTTCCTTTTTTAGTTGAAGACAGGTATAAAATTCTGATGATGATAGATACAGTAAACGATAAGATGGAGTTCTTTGCAAGGTTTCTGGAAGTATATCCTTTCAAGCTCTATAAGGAAATCAAAGAAGAGTTCAAAGATTTATATAGCGCATGCAGTCAAGCTGTCGAAGAGCTAGTGGATTGTGCTAATTTAATTGAAACTGATTTTGATGGTGCATTCAAAAAAACCTTTGAAATTGAAGAGAGAAAGCGAGAAGCGCGAACAGCTAAGTTTAACTTACTCGGAAAATTATACAAAATGAAAGACGATCCCACCAAAGTATACTTAACTTCAAAACTAGTAACATACATGTATGATATTGTATCGTGGGTTGAAGAAACGTCAGATTATCTGAGAGGATTAATTATAAAATACCCAAGTAAATAGAAATGGATGGATGGGTAAAATGGCGTTAGAATACATCTTAATTATATTTTTAATAATATCTATAATCATTAGTTTTGGAATTGGCGCTAACGATGAAACGATGGCCCCACTTTATGGATCACGAATTCTTAATATGAAACAAATTCTCATCTTAGCAGCGATTTTTGCGATCGCTGGAGCATTATTATTAGGAGAAGGTGTTTCTAAATCAATAGGTGACAAGATCCTTTTATTAGATTATGAAGCTACTGGCATTAACCAGAATGCTGTTGTTATGACCATTTTGATTTCAACTGCCATTGTGTTAATAGTATCTAGCGCTTTAGGGCTTCCAATTTCTTCGACTCACGCTACAATAGGCGGAATTATCGGACTAGGGTTGTTATTAGGAGGTGGAGATGGTGTAAATTGGAGTACAATACTAGAAATGAGTATGTGGTGGATAGCATCTCCGATAATCGGCTTTACAGTAACTTATGGCGTTGTTAAGTTACTTAATAAACATAAACTCAAGTCCTTAAAAGGATTCCAAGACTTTGAAAGATCAGAGAACAAATATTCCTATATAATCTTAATTATAATATGTATTACAGCCTTCTCTAGAGCAGGAAATGATTGTTCTAACGCAGTTGGAATAGTGGTTGGAGTTGGAGATGAAATCAATCTAACTTTATTATTAATCATGACTGGTTTTGGTTTAGCAGCTGGTATATCGGTTTTGGGAAGAATTGTTATTAAAAACTTAGGTAAAATGACGGAACTTCGGCCGAGTACGGCATTTGCCGTGCAAGTACCAACAGCAGCCGTCATGCTTATTGGGACCATTCAAAAAATCCCTCTTTCTGGTTCTCATTTGCTTGTGGCATCATTAGTAGGACTTTCAAAAGCAAGCAATACACCAATGAAAAAAGGATTATGGAAAATCATCGTTATTTGGTTATTGACTTTTCCAATTGCAGCAATCCTTTCTATAATTCTATACTTTCCAATTGATTTTCTAATATAACTTACATTTCTGAAGTGAACCTTAATAAAATTTATCAAACCCCAAGACCTTCAAGTAGAAATTCCAAGTGAGTATCGAAACTATTCGAGTTTCGGTCCGTATTTTATTCCGCTATTTGGCAGAATGTATTTCGGGAGAATTAAGAACATAATTAAGACAGTGGCAGGTCTTAATAGAGATTTTTCTCGTGTGCTTGATATCGGTGGCGGATTGGGGCTATTTTCGATGAATTTCAAGTTAAATTTTCCATTAAGCAACGTTATCATTTTGGATAAATCCTTGTATAAAGGAATAAAAGAAATTCTTACAAAATTTCCTACTTTAAAAATAACTGACTATGTTGAAGAAGATATTCAAAATAAAACTTCTTTTGAAAAAAGTAGTTTAGACCTAATCTTTGCACTTGATGTTTTGGAACATGTAGAAAATCCATCAATAGCTATTGACGAAATCCTACGAATTCTAAAAGAAGATGGTCTTTTGTTTATATCTGTTCCTACCGAGAGTATCCTGCTAAGAATAGTTAGAAGGATTATAGGAACTATTAAAAATATTCAAGTCAACCCACATTGGTTAGGAATGGTCATATCGGAAAAGGAATTTTTTAAAATACTACAGCTAAAAAATATTAAGATAATTCGTAAAAGAAAGTATCCGTTTCAATATCTGCCTAGATTATTCTCTTACGATATGTTTTATCTGATTCAGAAATTATAGGGGTAACTGTTCAAATCTAGCTTGAAAGAATCTTAGGTGCTTAGGTTCATATACCATTTTCAGACCGGGAATGGTTTCTCTTTTCTCATAGAGATTTATAATAGAATTAGCTGTATACTCCATATGGGTATTGGTATAAACTCGACGCGGAATAGTAAGTCGTACTAGCTCAAGCTTTGGGAAGATGTTGTCACCCGTTTTTGAATCTCTTCCTTTAGAGATAGCACCTCTTTCCATAGATCTGACTGCAGAATCTTCATAAATTGCAGCAGATAAGGTTTGTGCTGGCCATTGGTCCCGTGGAAGGTGAGGTAAGAATTTTAAAGCATCAAGAAAGACGCCATGACTACCAATTGGTCTTACTATAGAGACTCCCACTTTCATTAATAGCTCACCCAAATAACGTACTTGGTTGATTCTATATTTCAGATATTCATATTGTGCACCTTCCCGTAAGCCACAAGCAACAGCTTCCATATCTCGACCTGCCATTCCACCGTAAGTATGAAGACCTTCAAATAAAACAACCATTCCTCGTGTGTAATCGAATATGTCTTTACTATGAGTTGCTAAAAACCCACCCATATTAACTAGACAATCTTTCTTAGCACTGTATATACATCCATCTGAATAACTCATCATTTCTCTAAGTATATCGATAATTGGTGTATTTTCATAGCCTTTCTCACGTTCTCTAATAAAGAAGGCATTCTCACTTGACCTAGTGGCGTCAAATATAACTCTTAGTTTATAATCATTACAAAACTCTCTTAATTCCCTCAAGTTTTTCATTGCGACTGGTTGACCCCCACTCATATTCACGTTGAGCTCCACGTTTACGAAAGCAATCTTTTCAAGGCCGTATTCATCTATGTATGCTTGAAGTTTTCTTAAATCCATATTTCCTTTGAAAGGGTGTAAATCTTGTGGATCATGCGCCTCATCAATTATGGTATCAACCATAGTTCCACCTGCTAATTCTACATGAGCTTTTGAGGTTGTGAAATACATATTTCTTGGCACAATTTGTCCTGGATTCGTAAGATGACTATACATTAAATGTTCCGCACCACGTCCTTGATGAGTAGGAACGATGTATTTATATCCAAGTACGTCTTGTATAGCTTTTTCAAGGTTATAAAAACTACGTGCACCAGCATAAGCCTCATCGCCCAACATCATTCTTGACCACTGAATATCAGACATAGCAGATGTTCCAGAGTCGGTTAGTAGATCAATGTAAACATCTTCAGATTTTAAAAGAAATGTATTATAGCCAGCTTCTTTAATAGCTTCAGTTCTTCTTTTCTGATCTGGCATTCCAACGTGCTCGATCATCTTTATCTTAAAAGGTTCTGCGGGTGGTTTCATTTTTCAATCACTAATATAATCTTTCTTAAACCTAGTAATTTAGAGACCTTGAAAAAGATTTTTGTATTTTACATCCCATCCGTTTCCCATTCAAGTTAGAGCATGGATTTCCTAATCCTTTCGGATAAGGAAAATTATACTGGGAGAATTTCTTAAGTTTTTAGGCAAAGCTTATTGTTTAGAAATAAATTAGTCGCTTTTTTTATGCGCTCTTATTGAAAAAATCATTGGTACTGAATGCTTAAACGTTTGAAATTCCCAATACTTATCGTCTCTTTGTTTCATGTCGGAATGTATCTGAAAAAAACTAAATGGAAATTCTCGGAAAAATTCTAATTCTAATCCTACTTTTAATAATGAGTTAATTACATCTCCCATTGGATGAAACCAATCGTAAGTTTCAAAATTTTGTAATTTAATATTAGGATCGGCGTATGCTCCATCATCTTCATCAAAATGATAAGGTTTTCCTTCGTTAAAATAATCGTATCCAACTTGAAAAGCTTCCATGTATTTTTCATCGATTAAATTACCAAAGGGGTGGTTTTCAACAATATAAAAAATTCCTCCCGGTTTCAAGCAAAAACTTATTATTTCAGCCCATTTAAATAAATCCGGCAACCAACCGATAACACCATTAGATGTGAAAACAATATCAAACTTATCCTCTAAGATATCTGGTATATCGTAAATATTGGCATTAATAAAGTTAGCAGGGACATCTAATTCTTCGCTTAATTGTCGTGCAAGAGCAATCGCTTTATCTGAGAAATCTACGCCAGTAACCTTCGCCCCCATTCGCGCAAAAGAAAGCGTGTCCATACCAAAATGACATTGCAAATGTAACAAAGTTTTACCTTCAACATCTCCTAATTCTTTGAGTTCAATTGGAAAAAGAGAAGTTTCTCCCAATTTAAATCCTTCTAAGTCATAGAATTTAGATTTAGCATTGACTTCAACTAATTCGTTCCATCTTCTTAAATTTGTCTTAAAGTATCCCTCGTTATCTTTCAAATAAAAACACCTATTGTATTCTGTTAATTTAAAATTTTTTGCTCTGTAATTCATCTTTTGATTTAGTTTCTCCGATTAACACGCTATTTTTCATATTCAAATTATTAAATTTAAAAGAGCTACCCTTTGCAACGACGCAATTCTCCAGTTTAAAGTTTTCTCCAATTATTACATTTTCAAAGATGATAGTGTTTGACATTTCCACGTAGTCTTGAATCTCAGAATTAGCACCTATGTATACATTCGGTCCTAAAAGAACGTCGTCTCCAATTTTTACGTTGTCTTCTAAATAAACTGGTTCTATAAAAGTTGGATAATCTCCCACGTATTTTTCAAGGCGGTTTCCTAATTTTGAAAAGAGCCTTTGCATTAAATCTTTTATATCTGATTTTTCAATATTATCAAAATTCCCAATAAGTTCTTCAATCTTGATTAATTCTTCTTTCATAATTTCTCAACAATGTTGGTTTATAATCCCATTAAATTCATTAATTTTTCAATATTCTCCCCAGTTTTTGCACTTGTTGTAATCACTTCTATTTTTAGGTTTATTTTTTTTGCGTCAGAGATCATTTTATCGACATCAGTTCCAAGGCGTTCCTTTAAATCAATCTTATTAATTACCGCAATATCTGACATTTTAAACAGCATTGGATGTTTTTCGACAACCCATTCGCCTTCAGTAGTAGACACTACAATTAATCTCTTATCAGTTCCTAAAATAAAATCTGATGGGCATATTAAATTCCCTACATTTTCAATAAAAACAAGATCGTAATTGTTTAAATCTTTATTTTTGATTATTTGGTGAATATGATAAGCATTTAAGGCGCATTCTCGACCAGTATTAATCTGAACGGTTTCTGCTTTATGTTTTTCAATACGATCAGCATCCACTCGAGTAGTAATATCTCCACAAATTACTAATGTTCGGTATTGTGATGATATTTTCTCGATTATCTTTTCTAATAAAGCAGTTTTACCTGCTCCAATTGCCCCTACAATATCAAAAGATTTTATGTTATTATCTTTAAATTTTTGATGTACTCTATTAGCTAACAATTCGTTGTCTTTCTCAACCGCTTTTTTAGTCTCGATAACTTCGTCTCTTATCTCTTCTCGAGCTAAATTAATGCTTTCTACTTCCTTAATTCTTTCAATTTCTTTTTCTTTGTCTATTGGCATCGTATTTTATTTTTCACTTTTGAATAAAAATATGAGAATTATGTTATTTTTTCTATGTCTCCTTATTTCTTCCATACGCGTTCCGTGTTACAAGGAACCGGTAGATCTTTCATAGTTAAAAGCCCTGCATTTGCTTTTTTTACGATAGGAATTAAATTTACCGCCATAGCAGAAGTGCCTAAATCACCATGAACACCACCAATGATCTTTTGATGAATATTGGGGGTTCCTTCTATTTCGACACTATCGTATTCATCTTGATCACCAGCGTACGCTTGGAAATCTAAAAAGACTATCACTTTACCATCTTTTTTAGCTACTGCCCTGCTTCTTAATCCACGAACATAACCCTTTGGAACTACTTCCCCATAATAAGTTGTAAAATCTGTTTCAGTAATTACTGCTTCAGGTGGATGTTCTGTTATGTCATCATATTCAAAACCTAATGCATCGCAAATCATATGTATTGATTCAATTAATCCTACATGCCCAGTAATAACTTTATCGTCAATTTTTCGACGAAATTCTTCTGGTGTTAACCCCGTCCCAATCTTCTTCTGGAAAGGAACCCTTCTTTTGGCGGAATTCATCATTCTCGTTACTTTAATTGATTCAACGCTTTGACAAGGAGCTGTAACGACAATAGGCAATAAATCCATAAGATAACCGGGATTAATACCGGTTCCAACTATCGTTACATTATTAGATTTTGCTAAAGCGTCCAATTCATCGGATAATTTTGGGTATTTCTTAAAAGGATAGGATAATTCTTCACATATTGAAATTACATTACTTCCAGAATTAACCGATTGTCTGATAAGAGGCGCAACTTTTTCTAAGGAAGAGGAAGTAGCTATTATAACAACATCAATTTCGTTTTTAGCCAGAATAGATGCTAAATCAGATTCTACGATAATATCGGTATCTTTTTCAAGATTCAGAATGTTACTAAGACTTAATCCTTGAAGTTTAGGATCAATATCAACAACTCCTCTAACGGATATATTTTCTCGCTTAAGAATAAGTTTCGCAACTATTCTTCCCATCGGCCCCAAACCTACTAGAGCGGCTTGGTATCTGTTCGTCATAAATAAATCACCTTAGTTTAGCAAATAATTGGTAGTAAATAGATTTTTAGTATTTCGGCTTTTTTAACATTATACTTAATTTTATTTCATGGGAGAATTAGAAACGGGATGAGATATTTCTTTGAACACATCAAGGATTTGAGTTATATGTTCGTGAGTATTTACCATAGATAATGCTCCTAGTCCATGTAAACCAGAGATTTTTCGGTTAAAAAGAGCTAATTGGAGAAGTGCCTCTCTATTTTTATCTTTATATTCAATTATTTCCTTAAATGAAGGATTTTCAATCCATTTTGACATTATATGAAGCATAATCATTGATTTATGTCCAATTGCGAGCATCGGTAATTTTTGTTTGTAAAAGAATTGGTTTAGAAGATTCCTCAAATTATTCCCTTCATCATTTATCCGAGAATAATTTTGTTGAGATTCCTTTAACAAATTTAATGTTTCTAATCCTGCTATCATACTAAGAGGATAACCCGAAAAGGTACCTCCCCCAATCAAAACCTGATTATCATTTTGTGGACTAGAACGTTCGATGATCTCTTCTTTCCCACCAATAGCACCTATTGGCAGCCCTCCACCAATAATTTTTCCCATAGTAGTTAAATCCGGATATATTTTTAATTCGTTCTGAAAGAGAGAATCTCTAAAGCGGTAGCCAGTAATTACTTCATCGAAAATAAGAAGAATGCCCGATTTTTCAGTTTCTTCCCTTAATCTTGTTAAAAAATCGATATTAACGGGAAATCCACCTCCACCGCCTAATAGTGGTTCTATAATGATAGCTGCTAGATCCGCTGAATTTTTTCGTATTATATCGAAAGCCTTATCGTTATTGATCTCAAATGTAATAATTCCTGCTTCTTCTGCTTTTAATTGACCTAGGGGAGCTTTTCCGTCTACTAAACCCCCGACATCATAACATAATGTATCACTCGCCCCATGCCATCCCAATACCGCTTTTGCTACGAGTCTTCTTTTAGTATATGCTCGAGCTAGTCGTGTAGCATACATAGTAGCCTCAGTTCCACTTGTGCAGAATCTAACTTTATCAACGCCAGGATTATCATCAATTAATCTAGATGCTAATTCAATTTGATATTTGGTATTTGTACC
>JAUWZR010000064.1 GCA_030615235.1 Promethearchaeota archaeon | reverse complement strand
TATCATTTCCTCCATGGGTTCTTAAATCCAAAAAGCGTGGCTTTTTTTGGAGCTAATAACAAAGGAGGTTCTCTGGCAGCCATTCAAATCATGAACCTCATAAAATCTGGATATACGGGAAATGTTTATCCAATTCATCCTAAATTGGATGTAGTTATGGGTTTTAAAACCTATAAAACCATCGATGATGTTCCTGAAGTTCCTGATCTTGTTGTTATTGTATTAGCAGCCAAAACAGTACCTCAAGTACTTAGAGAATGTGGCGAAAAGGGAGTAACTAAGATTGTGCTAATATCTGGCGGTTTTCGCGAGTTAGTTGGTGACCGTAAAAACACTCTCACTGAAGAAATTAACGAGATTGCTAGTAATTATGGAATAAGGTTTATTGGTCCAAACTGTTTAGGAGTTTTTAATAATTGGTACGAGCCTAACAATAACAATAGTGCTTTTAATATAGTTATATCGGAACATTTGAAAAAAGGAAATTTTTCTATTGCATCTCAGAGTGGAACGCTTTCATCGCATATATGGTTTGATCCAGAAAATTTAGATTTAGGGTTAAGTAAATCCTTATCAGTTGGAAACGAAGCTAATATTGATATCGTGGATTGTTTGGAATACTATAAGGATGACGAAGAAACGGAAGTTATAGGGCTTTATATCGAAGAGTTAAAGCGTGGAAAGAGATTTATAGAATTGGCAGGAGAGGTAACTCCTAGAAAACCGATTATCGCGATTTATGTAGGAGGCTCTCAAGGAGGAAATAGGGCATTACAAAGCCATACTGGCTCATTCGCTGGTGATTCAAAAATATTTAACTCTGTATTTAAAGAAACAGGCGTGATCAAAACGGATTACGTTCAAGAATTCTTGGATATTGCTTTAATCTTATCAAATAAAATATTACCTAAAAGTAACCGAATAGGGATAATTACAAATTCAGGTGGTCCTGGAGCTATGATTGCTAATAATGCAGAAAATCATGGTCTCGCTGTACCTGAGTTTTCTGAAACGCTTCAAGAGGAATTGAAACCTATTTTACCTTCAACTGCAAGCTTCAATAATCCTATAGATTGTACGTTTGATATGAATCTTCCTTATTTTTACATAACTCTCCCAGAAATTATAATGAAATCTGGTGAGGTAGATGCTATTTTTCAGTATGGGGTTGTTGGATTTCAGGATATGATGGATTATTATCTCCAAAACGAAAAAATTGCAAAATGGGCAGAATTTCAAAATCAGTCAGAACATAATATGGATAAATTAGCTGAAAAACTACTCCAACCAACTATGAAAAACAGCCAAAAATATTCAGTTCCGATTTTTTACATTAACCCTATGAGCTTTACAAGCCCATGGTCTAAGCGGTTAAGAAAGAATGGAGCCCTTCTTTTTAAATTGTGGGATCGACCTGTAAACGCATTAGCAAAAGTATGTGAATACGTCTCTTATAAACAAAAAATTAGATGATTTATAATATTTCCTTGGATAACGATAACGCACAGTGAGATCCACACATATTACAGATTTTTTCGTTGATTGGATGCCTTCTTTCTGGTTCGGTTGGATCTATACAATATTCAAATTGTTTTTTCCAGTTCTTTGAAAACCGATTCCTCGACAGCTCTAAATCATCGGTAAAAAGATGGTTCAAGCCAAACTTCATAGAATCCCCTACATGTGCAGCGATTTTGGCCGCGATTAATCCTTTTTTAATGTCTTCAAGAGAGGGTAGACAAAGGTGCTCAGCTGGAGTGATAGCACATATATAATCTGCACCAAAACCAGAAGCAAATGATCCTCCAATCGCCGCAGCAATATGATCGTGACCTGTTGCGATGTCTATCGGAAGTGGACCAGAAACGAATAACGGGCGATTATTGGTTAACTTTTTATGAAGGCTTACCCATTTAATTATGTCTTTTGCGTTTATATGCCCACCTAGACTCTCTAATATTACTTGAATTCCAGCTTTATTTGCAATTTGTGCTAGCTTATTATTTGTTTTTATTTCAGAGAACTGGAAATCATCCACTTTGTCATGAATACATCCACTTCTCAGAGCGTTTCCTAAGTTTATTACCACATCGTATTCTTTAACTAGTTCGAGAATATACTCAAAATGTGTTAGAAAGGGATTTTCAACCTCGTTCGATTTCATAAAAGATGCGGTTAAACTCCCTCCTTTTGAAACAATCTTCATTATTCTTTTTCCCTTCATTTTATTCAGTGTATCAAGATTAAAACCAGTATGTAGTACGATAGAACTAATTCCATCTTTTAGTTGTTTCTCGATCACATTGATAATTATATCTTCAGTAACATTCGAGATAGAACCTGCTTCAATAACAGCTTGATAAATTGGTACGGTAGTTATAGGAATGCTTGAAATTTCCAAAATTCTTTTTCTAATTTCGTCTATCTCTCCACCCATTGAGAGATCCGAGATTGTATCAGCACCATATTTCTGAGCAATTTTAACCTTTTGAAATTCTTCATCTATGTTAATAGCGGAAGAAGATGTACCGAGGTTAACATTGATTTTTGTTCTCAAAGGATTACCGATGCCCACAGGTTGATAATTATCTCTTTTCATTATAACTACTTCTCCCTTTGAGATCTTTTTCATTAACTTTTTAACATCAATTCTTTCGATCTCAGCGACATGGAGCATTTCTTTAGTGATATTGCTTCCTAAAGCATCTTCTAAAATTGTCATTATACAAAAAAAAAATACGTTTAATTCGTATAAGTGGAATAATGATAAAAGTTCAATTATATTTTACTAATTGAATAAGATGTGCTGAACCTAACTTTATTAACATTAAATCAGAAATCTAGTAAAATCTATAGTCTATAGAGATATAATTTAAATTTATATAATTAAAACCAATATTATGGACTCATATGATAAATTACCTAATGCCGAAATTAAACCTGTTAGAGAATTTTCAATTAAGTTTTTGGACTTAGGAATAAAAACCTTTAGGAGAGCTTGTGACTATGTGCATAAGATTGACTACGGATACAATACAAATTATGAAGACAAAATGATACTCTTCAAAGAAAAAAGAGGGTCGTGTACTTCCAAACATGCCGTAATTGCGAGTCTAGCACAAGAACTAGAAATTCCACTGTACAAACATGTATGCGTTTACAATTTTACTTAAGAAATAACGACAGGTGTAAACGAAATTTTAAAAAAATATGAAATTCCCTATGTTCCTATGGTTCATTGCTTTTTAGTATATGAAAACTACCGATTTGATCTTACAGAAGGTAATCACAATGGAAAAAAAAAACCAATTGATGATTGTATCCATGCAGAAAGAGTCGATCCGTTCATAAGTAGAAAAGACGAATATTTGCTTTTTAAAAAAGTATTAAAAGAAAAAATTCTTCCATCCAAAGAAATGGTAGGAATACCTGAAAAAACCTTACTAAAAGCAAGAGCGAAAGGTATCAATCTTTTGTTAAACTGCATTTTAGTGTAGTCTTAGTAAGTAGAATAAAGTAATTATTAATTATCTTCTTTTAATTATTATGAAAAATGAAAGGAAGAAGGAAACTGAAGGAAGCGTTGTTAATTCCACGAAACAACCTAATACAATTTCTTCTTTAAAACGCGACTTTATGACTCTCGGCGTTAAGCCAAGAGATATCATTATTATGCATTGTTCTTTAAGCAAGATTGGTTGGACCGTGGGAGGTTTAGTATCAGTTATCAGAGCTATAATGCAAACATTAGCTCCAGATGGAACTTTAGTAATGCCAACTTTTACTGGTGGCAACTCTGAACCATCTAAATGGCAAAATCCCCCCGTACCTGAGAGTTGGTGGGATACAATTAGAAAAGAGATGCCAGCTTTTGAACCCCAAATAACGCCTACTAGGGGAATAGGAAAAATTGTAGAATTATTTAGAAATTGGCCTGGTGTTTTACGAAGTAATCACCCAATGTCATCTTTCGCAGCGTGGGGTAAAAACGCTAAATTTATTGTTGAAAACCATGAATTAATAGATGATCTTGGTGAAGGATCCCCTATTTCGCGCCTTTACGAACTCGATGGACAAATTTTGTTGATAGGAGTTACTCACGAGAACAATACATCGATTCATCTTGCCGAATATAGAAGCGATTTCCCTGGAAAAAAGAAAACTATAACTGGAAGCGCAATAATGGTTAAAAACCAACAAAAATGGGTAGAATGGGAAGAATTAGAACTTAATAGCGATGATTTTGCACAACTTGGAAAGGATTTTGAATCAAAAATCAATTACATACCCGGGAAAATTGGAATGGCAGAGAGTCGATTGGTTTCAGTACGAGCCATTGTAGATTTTGGAGTTGAGTGGCTTAAAATAAATCGAAAAGTTCCTTAAACTTACTACATAATTAGCATTTATGGTGTTTTTTAAATGAAAATGATTAATGAAACTGCAATCGTAACCGGTTCCACAAGTGGGATTGGTAAAAAAATAGCCGAATTATTCCTTAAAGAAGGATGTAAAGTAGCGATTTGTTCGCGTAATGAAACTAATGTAAATCAAACAGTAGCAGAGTTTAAAAAACTATTTGGCGATTCTGTTATCGGTATGCCTTGTGATGTTTCTGATCCTGTTGCCGTCAAAAATCTTATAGACAAAACCATTGAAGCTTTTGGATCCATCCGTATCTTAGTGGCGAACGCCGGCGTAAACTTAACTTATGGACCCTTTCAATATTTAACACCTGATAAGGTTAATTCAGACGCTAAAACAATCATCGGAACTAATTTGATTGGAGTATTAAATTCAATATCGGCTGTATTACCCCAAATGATTAAACAAAAATATGGGAGGATAATAGCACTATCAGGCGGAGGAGCCGATAGACCAGTGGAAAATATGACCATTTACTCTGCTTCTAAAGGAGGGGTCGCTGCATTTTCTCGATGCTTAGCAAAGGAGTTGGAAGCGACCGAAAATGATATCAAAATTAACATGTTTCAACCTGGAATGATATTGACAAATTTATACAAGGTGTCATTGATTGAAGCTTGGAATGATAAAGAGACATATGACTCTCAAATGGAATTATTGAAGAAATATGTTATGACGGATGTTGAAAAGAGCAGCATGACAGTCATTCCATATGCATTACCGACATGTAAAGATAATGGTAAATCCTTCAGGGGTTTTTCGCTTCCGAAGATGATCAGAGGGTTTATGAAAGTATCGAAAGAAATGAAAAAAATGGGAAAGGGTTCAGGTCAATAAATACTAAGGTTTTCTAGATTTGATTAAAATTTCTATTGCCAATCTAATGATCAATACAAGCTGAAGTATCTAGTATTATCATTACAAATCACCAATATCAGATTTTTTCCAATGACGACCTGAACGAGTGTTTATATCTCCCCAAATTCCTTTCATTTCTTCATTAGATAAATCCCAAGCGCTAAAAGATTTTTCAATATTATATTTTTGCCCCTTAATTAATCTTAAGAATAGATATGAAAAGCTTTCATTCTCTCCCTTGATTTCCATTAATTTTTTATACACTTCCTCAGTTATCCTAATTTTTTTTGACACCATATGTAAACACACATACGCATATTTATCGTTAATGCAAAATAATGAAAAAACATCTAATTAATTCGTTAACTATTAAAAACAAAAACAATAAAAAAAAAAGATAAGGTTAGATAACAATCGCAAAAAGTGTTTACACTTTTTTACTTAATTATTATTTAATACTTATTATATATTTAATTACATTTGTAGATTTATACTAACTCATTTAACTTAATAGCGATTTCGTCTTCCGCCTCGACTATAAGAGTCAAGTTGAGGAGGAGCTTTTTCGGTTACTACGACATTTGAAGCTTGAGGACCTTTTTGGCCTTCGGTTACTTCAAACTCAACCTTATCGTTTTCGTTTAATGTCTTGTATTCGTCATCTCCACCAGCTAATGCGGAGAAATGAACGAAGACATCAGTACCATCTTCAGAATTAATAAATCCAAAGCCTTTTCGGCTATTAAACCATTTTACTGTTCCTGTAGTCAAAAAATTCAACCTATTTTTTTTTGAAAAAAATTCTTTAATCTTTTCTTAAAGAATTAATTACAAAAAGAATCCACGGGTAATTAATTTTTCCTTTTTAAATATGTAAGAATACAATCGATTCCTAAAGGTTTTAACAAGATGTTTAAAGAATTAACAATTTTGCTCTAAAAACAAAAAAAAAGATAAGGATTAATGAATAACAATCGCAAAAAGAGTTTTTTACTTTTATTATTTAATACTTATTATATTTAATTACATTTACAGATTTATACTAACTCGTTTAACTTAATAGCGATTTCTTCTGCCGCCTCGATTATAAGAATTAAATTGAGGAGGAGCTTTTTCAGTTACTACGACATTTGAAGCTTGAGGGCCTTTTTGACCTTCTGTGACTTCAAACTCGACCTTATCGTTTTCGTTTAATGTCTTGTATTCGTCATCTCCACCAGCTAATGCGGTGTAATGAACGAAGACATCGTCACCTTCTTCAGAATTAATAAATCCAAAGCCTTTTCGGCTATTAAACCATTTTACTGTTCCTTTTACCAATTTTAAAACCAATTTTTTTTAAAACTAATTCTTTCTATATCAAAGAATTAATTAAATTAACAATCCATAGATAATATATTTTTACCTTTTGTTTTAAAACTAAAACAAATTTCTAAAAGAACTATATTAAAATATAGTCTTTTTCATATATTCGACATATTCCTCTCCATAAATTTTTTTCAAGGTAATTTCATCAATTTTCATCCACACAAAGACTATAGGAATCCAGAAAATACTTGATAGAAGAGTCATGTATCCACTAAAAATTAAAGGAATTCCAATATGAAATAAGATTAACCCAATATATAGTGGATGCCTAAAAATCCCATATATTCCCGTAGTTATAAGATCGTCTTGTTCTCTAAAGCCTTTTCTTAAACCCATTGCCATGTAGCATATATAAAAACCTAATACAGTTAAAACAATCCCGGCAATTACGGTTAATAAGAAAAAATCGTAGATTTTTATTGGATCATTTATTATCATAAAAATATAAGCTATCCAACCTATGAAGACAATTATTATACCAATGGATTGAAAAACACTATTTTTTCTTATATTGGATTCACCATGCTCGGAATAATGACCAAGGGTGTGAACGATATAACCTATTAGACAAATTATAAACGATACAAAAAAATCAGAAATGAAAGTCAAAATGATTATTGAAATACCAAGAGCGGTAAATGTGATAATCATCTTTATTCCCTGATTTTGAGCATTTTCAGGTTTCTCTCCCATTTCTTCTTTTTTTTTTTTTCCATGCATTTTTGATATATCCTCCTTTTATTTATTAATTATTCAATTTTTTAAAATTCTTGGCTGTACCTTTAATAAAAATGAGCTATTGATGACAACAATTAACGATTCAATGATATGCCATAATGCCGCAGATATTGGATTAAGAAAACCAATTAAAGACAGAAAAATACCAAATATGTTGAGGAATAATGCTAAAACGATATTTATTTTACTTTTTCTTATAGTTCTTCTTCCTAGGTCAATCACATGAACAAGATTAGAGATTTCATCAGTTAGTAAAATTACATCTGCTTGGCTGGCAGCAATTGCTGTTCCCCCATTTCCAATCGCAATACCAACTGTTGATAATGCCAGACTAGGTGCATCGTTTATTCCATCCCCAACCATAGCAACATAATGGTTTTGAGCTACTTCCTTTTTAATAATTTCGAATTTATCTTCGGGTTTTAGATTTCCTCTCACAAAATCTATTTTTAACTCATCAGCAACTTGATTTGATCGATCTTCATTATCACCAGATATTAAACCAATTTTTTTAATACCCAGAGTTTTCAATCCATTGATAAAATTTACAACATCGATACGCAATTCATCTCTTAATAGAATAAATCCAAGAATTTCATCTTTCACAGCCAAAATAAGTCCTAAGTCTCCAGCATCTCCCTCAATTTTTAAGAATTCATCGAGATTCTTATTAACGCCCTTCTCAATATGATTTAAATTAAGTTCTTCCATTTCTAAGAGCGTCTTATTTCCTAAGTAATATCTCTGATTCTCAATTGTACCAGATATACCAACACCTGGAATGATATCATAATCTGCTGGTAAGTCTATCCGTAATCCATTCATACTATTTCTCTCTAATAAGCACTTTGCAATAGGATGAGAAGAATAATACTCGAGACTTGCAGAAAGGTTTAGAATTTTATTACTCGAATATGATAGATGATTTTCTATTACTTTATTAATAGTTAAATCGCCTGTAGTGAGTGTCCCAGTTTTATCGAGCATAACAGTATCAATTTTTCCAATCTTTTCAATAGAATCTCCCGATTTAATCCAAACACCATGATTCGCAGCATTTCCTAATGATGCAATAAATGCTGTGGGGACACTTAATACTAATGCGCAAGGACATGACACAACCAAAACTGTTACAGAATAATATAAATTCTGTGTAAGGAACCATACTATTATTGCTATAAGAATGATTGTTGGAGCAAAAAATTGAGCCCACTTATCTGTTAAAGTTTGGAATTCTGATTTTTCATTCTGAGCATTTATTACCATATTTATAACTTTTTCAATTGAGGACTCTTTAGCTGGGACCAAACATTCTATTTCTAGATATCCGTCCATAATCAAGGAACCAGATAGAACAGAATCACCTGGTTTTTTAAAAATAGGCAATGATTCACCTGTTATTGAAGATTGATCTACATTAGCATTACCCTTTATGACTACTCCATCAATCGCAATTCTTTCCCCATGCTTTACAAGAATGATATCACCTCTGACAATTGATTTTGTAGGAACATCAATCGTAGAATTATCATCAGTATTTCCATTTTTTTTATGACATATCTCTGGTTGTAGCTCTATTAATGACTCAAGATTGCCCTTGCTTCGATCTAGGGTCCATTCTTCGATGAAATCTCCCGCCCCCATCATAATAATTAAAATAGATACGGCAAAAAAATCTTCCAAATATAGTGTTGCGATTAGAGCTATTGAAAATAATATATCTGCCGTAAGATCCTTATGAGACAATTCTATTATTGAACTGATGATAACAGGAATCCCACCAATTATAAAGGATATAAGCCCAAAAATGTTTCCATATGATTTTAACCACCATATACCCGAATCTGGTAAAATAAATAAGAAGACCCCATTTAATATACATAGTAAAAGTTCACTTGCGAGAACAAGCCCCTTTCTTAGTTTAATGTTCAATAATTCTCCACAATTCTCATATTTATTAAGAGTTTATTATATTTATGAAAATTGATTAAATATTTAAATCTTTAGTTAATATTATCTTGGAATTTAGTAATACTAGCATAAAGGAGTAATATTTTTTTCCAAAAGAATCATATCGAAATAAATATTTTTTAAAATTAAAAAAAAAAGCTATTTTGGAATAGTTAATCTACCCAAAAATTTTTTGCCAATCTTCTTCTCGTTTGCCATAAACCATCTTTAGCCGTGAAGCCGAGAACGCCTTTGCCTTGATCTGCGTCTTTTATTTTCCACATTCCACTCACAGCTCCCGTTAATGCTCCAGATAAAACTTCGAAACCCTGAGCTGTATATAAATCGCATTCTACTCCTCGGTTAATAATAAATTTCAATTGACGCATTCCTTGCTGATTTTTGGATTTAAGCACTTCTAACAATCTCTCAATTTCTTCATCGAGTTGATCGTTGGCAACAACTCGGTTCCACAAATTCCATTCAACAGCCTTTTTGCTCGGATGAAGCGCTCCAATAAGATTGATTTCTTTCGCTCTTCTTCGACCGATTAATCGAGCTAGGCGTGTCGTACCACCCCATCCAGGAGTAATTCCAACATCTACCTCAGGCATACCCCATTGTGAACGCTCAGTGGCTATAACAAAATCACAAGCCATTGTAATCTCTAATCCTCCTCCCACAGCATATCCATCTACAGCAGCAATTGTAATTTTATCTAATTCTTCCAGCTGGTTAGCCATGTTTTGATAGTATCGACACCTTCGAGTTATATCGTTAGCGTTTCCCCATTTAATCATCTCTGTAATATCATCACCAACGCAGAAGTTGGGACCCTCACCTTTAATAACCAAGAATTTTATTTCTGTAGATTGTCTTACTATTTCTATTGCAGCAACTATTTCTTCTGAAAGTTTCATGCTTAATGCATTCATCACTTCTGGTCGATTCAGTATTATCCAGGCTGTTTCTTCAATTTCTTTATAAATTAAACTTTCGAATTTCATAGTTTATTCTTAATCAATAATAAATTTTAAATTTATAGAACTTGAAAACCACTTTCCTCCAAATTTTTAGATAAAATTTATAAAAAAGAAGATATTTGATTACAATGATAATGTTCATGAATAATACTGCTTCAAAAAGCTTAGTAAAAGAATTTTTACAGAAAAATGTATTACTTCAGACATTATTACAATTATTATTATGAGCGATACAAATCCGCGCGATCTTTTTCTTTTAAATTTATGACGGATTTGCTTGCTTTGCGTATATAATTTAATTGAAATAGGTTTAAGGATAGTTAATGCATCTAATAGTGTTTTAAAAAGTAAAATATCTGGAAATGACACAATGAAGATGAGTATAAAATGTATGATCCTCAGCAAATAGAAAAAAAATGGCAAGATAAATGGGAACAGGCAAAAATTTTTGAAGCTGATCCAATCGCCAATAAGGAAAAGATTTTTATAACCTCTCCTTATCCGTATGCTTCTGGACCTTTACATATAGGCCATGGTAGGAGTTTTGTGAACGGAGATGTTTTTGCGAGATATTATCGTGCTAAGGGATATAACGTATTATATCCAATGGCATTCCATATAACAGGAACTCCCGTG
>JAUWZR010000052.1 GCA_030615235.1 Promethearchaeota archaeon | reverse complement strand
CGGTAATAGAATTTTAGATGTTAAATTACCATTTCCAACTGATCGAAGTAAGAGAATAGAAATTTCAAATTACATTAAAGAAATTATAGAAAAGAAAACTGAGATTAGAAAAAAAATATATAATCTCTCTTTAGATTCTTTTGATGATTAAGATGAAGATAGAAAAGTTTAAAATTGAACTTTACGACGAAATTGTGGAACTCTGGAAAAAAGCAGGGATTGAATTGGGATCCTCAGACTCGATTGATGAAATAACGAGGGTTCTTAATAGGAATCCCGATCTTTTTTTGATTGGGAAGGCCCAGGAAAAAATAATTGCTGTTGTGATAGGAGCGTTTGATGGAAGGAGGGGGTATGTTCATCACTTCGCAGTAGATCCAAACTACCAGAAGATAGGTTTTGGTAAAACCATTATGGACGCATTAATCGAACAATTTCGAAAAATGAATATCCATAAGGTTCACTTATTTATCGAAAAATCAAATAGAAGCGTTGTAGAATTCTATATCAATTTAGGTTGGGATGTGAGGGAAGATCTTATCATGATGAGCTATGTACCAGATAAAAAGTTGTATAAAAGGCACCTCTAATGTTTCTAAAATGTATTTTAGCTTACGACCTAAAGAATAAAAGAAAAAAAAAATGAATGTCAATATTTATGATATCTTAGAACTTAATTTTTTTAATATTTGTTCTGCTTTTTTTGAGAAATTAGTTATAATATCGCCAACATCCATTATGGAATCGATCATTCCGCAAGTTTGTCCAACAGGTATAGCTCCATCTTCTACATCTCCTTGAGTATACACGATTTCGTAGCGATAAAGATCTTCTAGAAATGTATCCATATCTAATGCTAATTCTTGAGCCATTTTCTCTTCTTTTGTCATGATTTTTCCATGTTCAAGGCAATATTTATTTTTCAATAACCTAATCGGACCAAAACCGCCAGTGGTGAGCATAGTATCTCGAGCAGTTGCTGGTGGAATTAAAGCTTTGTAATTAGGGTGAAACTCGCTTTCAGTAGAGGCTATAAACCGCGTTCCCATAGCAACTGCATCTGCCCCCATAGCTAATCCCGCAGCTACACTTTCCGGATTTGCGATACCTCCACAGGCAACTAACAGTTTTTCGGGATATTTTTGAGCCACCTGTGAAACTAGAACTAGTGTAGTAATTCCTTCATAGCTCTGGTGACCGCCTCCTTCAGTACCCGTTGCACATACACCATCACAGCCCGCTGCAAATGATTTATCTACTAACCATAAAGCAGGAGAAACGTGGAAATGTTTTACATCTGGAGTTTTCTCTTTTAATAACTTACTCGCAAATTTTGAACCCCCAGCGCTCGTAATAATGTAAACTAATTGTTCGCGAAGTTTTGGATTTTGCTTAATATTTTGAATAATTTTCCTTAACATTATTTTATGATCAGTTTGTACTCGAGCTGTTCTAACATTTACACCAAATGGCTTATCAGTGTGTTCAAGCACATATTCTAATTGTGCAATCATATCTTTAACAGAATTTTTCCCCCGTAAAGTCGCATGACTTAATACACCAAGCCCCCCTACTTCAGAAACGGCAACCGTTAACTTAGTGGTGTAAAAAGGTCCCATCGGAGCGCTTATAATCGGGTATTTGATCCCAAATAATTCAGTTAATCTTGTCTTTATCATCTTTTTTCCTAAATAGATTTCATTATATGATAGTTAATACTACCTTTTTGAGATTAAAAAATCTTTTTTATATAGGTGCATAAATTTATCTAAAATTAATTGTACCATGAAAATGACTTTAATGAAAAAAAATGGATGTTATTAACTAAGACTAGCATAGTCTTAGTTCTCTAAAATTTCATTAATATTGTTATTTATGTGAATTTCTGATGTAACTCTTTTATAAAATCCTCTATTTCCTTTAAGCTTCTAATGTTGTGATCATAAGCTACCTTCCCGCATTCATCTTCTAAGTCAAAATATGCCTTAATACGTCCTTTCTCCATAATTGTTAACATAGTTTTTAGGAAGATTGAGAATTTTGGTTGATATTTGCTGATTTTTTTAGCAAAGGCAACGGTTTCTGTGTCCAATTTGTCTAATGGAAAGATTCTTGCAGGAAAATTAATATTTTTTAGTTCTTTTATTCCTATTTTATCGGTGGTATACATCACATTTTTCGCATAGTTGAAACCAAAAGCCATTAAAGGCAATAATGTTGCCCCCGTCTGTGGAAATGCTGAAATTGCAAGTTCTGGTAACTTTAAATATAATTCTTCTACCGACCTGTCTGCAAACACTTTTAAATCAGAAGCTAATATTAACATTGCCCCAAAACCAACAGCAATACCTTGAATTTGCGTGATTATTGGTTTTTTCATTAGAAGAATTGTTTCGTTGACCTTTCTGCCCCATTGTATAATCGTAGCAACTTTTTCTGGATCACCCTGAATTTCTTTCAAATCGTAACCCGCAGAAAAGAATTTTTGACCTGTGCTTTTTATCAAAATGCATCTAATTTTTTCATCATTATCTGCGCTAATCAACTTCTCATGTAGAGATTTTAACATGTCACCGTTAAAGGAATGTGCTTTTTCTGGTCTGTTAATTGTGATTATTGCGATGCGTCCTCTCGCTTCATACAAAATTAAATCGTGATCACTCATACGATTAGTAAATTGAAATTTTATTTAAAATATACCATTGATGACCTTAAATTTTATTAATTACAAATCATGTTAATTTTAAATGTGGTCGTGTAATTGACATAACTATTAATGTAATTTTTTAATGATATTGTATTTGCGACAAAAATGCGTAATCTGACGGAAAATCGTATACTTAAATTCATTCGAGATAATGGTGGGTATTTTGGAATTATTGGAGCAATATCGATGACATTATCGGCTCTAATCTCTTTTTTTTGAACTCTTCTGTGAATCCTAGTTTCAATATAGTATCATATGCAGTAAGTGATTTGGTATCAGGACCAATGATCTCAAGTATAATTTTTAGTATTGGATTATTAATTTCTAGTTTCTGTCAAATCCCTACATACATCTCTTTAATAAATTATTTTAATAATAAGGAGAGTTATCTTTTTTTATTCAAAATTACCGCACTGAGTTCTTTTTTATCAATTATTAGCCATAATATCCTAAGTTTAGTTCCCATAGAGAGGAATGTTATGCTGTTATTCCTAACTCATGGTTTTGCTGCAGGAATTCACTACGTAGCAGGTTCAGTTTCTTTTACATTAATTGGGATTATTGAATTTTCAAAAGAAAAGGTTTCCAAGATTATAATGATTATATCGTTTATAGCTGGTGCATTATATAGTATAGTTTGGATAAGATATCTTCTTTCTTTGATAGTTGGAATACCAGATGTGTTTATGAGCTATTCTATACAATGGATTGCACTCGTTGGGATTATCTTATGGTCGCTCTTTCATGGTATTTTTTTATTAAAAGCTAAAAAGCGAGTCCATGATAACGCAAAAATTAAAGAGATTTCTTTTTAATATTCATTTTTCATATCATTATAACATTAATTAACAAGCGAATCTAATATAAAATATATTTAAAACCAAAATTATCAAAAAACATTTTTAAGTGAAAATTATGAGGAAAGTTGCTATAGTTGGAATAGGAATAACTCCTTTTAAAGCAAGATATTTGGATAAAACATATTTCGAGCTCGCTTACGATGCGACAAAACTCGCTTTGGGAGATGCGAACAAAAATGGAGCGGAAATTAATCATAACAATTTAGAATCTACGGTATATGGTATATATAACGAGTTATTTGAACGACAATTCATGCCAGATATCTTTATAAATTCGTACATCGGTATGAACAATAAACCGGGAACGAGAATAGCCTCGGGGGGTGCCACTGGAGGTTATACAGTGAGAATGGCTTACGCAGAAGTGGCCTCTGGGCTGTCTGATCTGTGTCTTTGTCTTGGTGTGGAAAAATGTAATGACTGTTATGATGAGCAAACAGGGGTTACTACTCCAGAGGTTTTAAACGCGATCGCATATTCATGTGATATGACGTACGAATACCCAATGGGTGTGATGGCTGCAAGCTCCTATGTTTCTATGGTTAACGCTCACTACGAAGAATTTGGAAACCCAACCGAAGAACAAATGGCCTATGTTAGCGTGAAAAATCACGGAAATGCCATGTTAAACCCAAAAGCACAATCTCCAATGAAAGTAAGCGTGGAGAATGTCTTAAACTCACGGATAATATGTTTTCCTTTCAAACTACTTGATTGTTGTTTGTATTCTGAAGCCTCCGCTGCATTAATTTTGGCATCAGACGATAAAGTGAAGGAGCTAGGAGTCGAAAATCCGATATGGATTACTGGGGTCGGTGCGGCTAATACCGATTGTTTTATTGGGAATCGCGAAGATATGGGGCGGTTATATTCAAATATCTATGCGGCGAAAGCAGCGTACAAAATGGCTGGCTTAGATTATAACAATATAAAAAAACAGATTGATTTAGCAGAACTTCATGATGCCTTTTCAGGACAAGAAGTGATTTCGTATGAGGAGCTTGGATTCGTTCCTTTCGGAGAAGGTGGCCCCTGGATTGAGAAAACATTCGAAAAATCCGGTGAGGGCCCTTGGTTAGAAGGAGAACTCCCCTGTTGTCCATCAGGTGGGCTTATAGGGTGTGGTCATGCTGTTGGTGCTACGGGCATAATGAGTACCGGAGAGGCTGCACTTCAATTAAGAGGAGAAGCCGGAAAACATCAAGTAACAATTGAAAAGGGTCGAGCCATATCTCATTCTATTGGAGGTCCTGGTGCTGCTTACGCTGCGATAATTGTAATGGCAAACGAGGAGGGGTTGAAAAAACCATGAGCGAAGAATTTCAAGACCATCAAATTCGAGATGTAATAAAAATTAACTACAAATATACGATGGGTGGACAATCAAAGTTTTTTATAGAGTTGAAGAATAATAAGCGATTATTAGGTACAAAATGTACAAAATGCGGAAAAACTTGGATGCCGCCTAGAATTAACTGCTCTGATTGTTACGAACCCGCAGATTGGGTGGAGCTTCAACAGACTGGAACTATTGAAGTGAGCACTATAGTATGGTATACTACTTCAGCTTTTATTAAAGCAATACCTTACGGAGTTGGATATATAAAATTAGATGGAGCTGAAACCGCATTACTTCAGGGTATTTTTTCAGAAAATTTGGTCCCTTCAAAAATCAAAAAAGGCAAACGAGTTAAAGTGGTATTTAACAAACGGAGGTATGGGAAAATGACGGATTTCTTCTTTGTTCCTGATGAAGAATATGATAAGTGGATAGCAAAACCAGAATACGAGGGAGGATTATAAAAATGGGACCCGCTAAAGAGAATCTAATGCAAATCGTTGAGAGAATGAACAACAATCCAAAAGCTCAAGCTGTATTCGTTACAAATGTAGCTGGAAAAGATGTAGATTGGGAGATGTCATTCCAGTTTAATCTCGAAACAGATGAGCCGTTCTATTTGGAAATTAAAAATCGAACAGTTTACTTGTCGGATTTAAGCAAATCTGATGCAATCATCGTAATTTCTGGAAAATCAGATGCAATTGTGAGAATTTGCGAAGGAAAAGGAGATTTTACACATGCTATATCTCGTGAAGAAATTTTAGTCGAACAAGGCAATGTTATGGATGTTATAAGATTAACAAGAGCTATAACTATCGTTTTGAAATCAAAATAAAAAAGAAATATCTATTTATTTAATTTTTTCAATCTTTCAATTTTGTTTTATATGAATTAAAAAGAAGAATTAACCGGGATAATCATTGTTGGATCCCATCAGAGTGGTTGTTTCTTCGATCCATGGAGAAATGTCTATAATGCAAATAAAAAAAATCAACAATAAATATAGTTTTATTCTTGACCCACCTCGGGAAGTAGTACAATAAAATTACTCCCTTTTGTATAGTCTCCCTTTACTTTATCTTCCACCCATATATATCCATTATATCTTTCTATTATTTTTAGTACTAACGATAACCCTAACCTCATTTCACTAATCTTTTTATATTCATCGGATTCTCGTTGAAAAACCTTATTCTTCATGTCATCCGGTACACCTCTCCCATTATCTATAAATTCCATTTTATTATAATTAACACCTTCTTTTTCAGCTTTAGAAATTTTAACTATAATTTCAATTTTTGGATTTTCATTATGTTTTACAGCATTTATTAAGATATTTTCAAATATATCTAGTAAGAGTTCGTTCGCTTGAATTATGATTTTTTCATAAGAGTTATCAATTTTTATACTAATTTCTCTATCTTGAAAACTTTTAAGTACAAACCTCTTTGCTTCATTTAAAGCCGCTACGATTTCAGTTGGTTGCGTGTAAATTGGGGCTCCTTCCAATTGTGATAACTTTAGAACATTTAATGTTAGATCAATTCCTCTTTTTACCTGCTTATCAATTATTTTCAAAAATTCTTCTATTTCATTGAGTTTATTTCCATCTTTTAAATAAATAGAGGCTAATTCATTAGAGGATAAAATAGCCTGAAGAATATTACTCATATCATGCACTAATAGATTTTTATAGAAATTAGCATGATTATATGCCTCATAATATTTTTTTTGGGATTCTTTTAATTTCTCCTTAGCTTTTACAAATCGTTCGATTATAATCGTGGTAATAGAAAAAACAATAATAAATATTGAAAACGATCGAATAAATGAAGGACTTAACAGATTTATCATTAAAAAAAATGGTATTAATAATAGTATTATCAAAGAAATATGGACAATATAAAGTCTATCCCTCCACCAATAAGAAGTTATTATGATAAGAAATAAAAAGAAATATCCAAAATTATAATTAAATAATAGCATTAAAGAGCTATATAGAAAGAAAAAAATGGAAATTAAAAAGATAATTAGTAGAATTTTATATTTATTGTTAAGTTGATTGATTTTTGATAAAATAATCATTTTCATCAGTTTTTTAAAGAATAGCTTAATTATCTTTAAAATTACAAAAATACATTGTCTTTTAAAAAATCACTACAATATTGTATAATTGAAATATATTAGATTAAATTAATATTTACTCTTCATAAAATTAATTATTATAGAATAGTCTCTTAAAATATACTTCGCAATTAAATTCATTCATCATCAATGAAGTTTGCATGTGATCTTTAATTTGGGTAGATACAAAACCCAGTGATGTGTTGTAAATCTTTTCCTACTTTTTTTATCTATATAAGTGCGATATATTGGCTCCAAAGTTGCTGGTAATTTCCGTGTCACACAAATTTTTTTTCAAATTTTTTCTAGTATAATTTTATTTTTATGAAACATTAAAAAATTTAAATAATTATTAATAGAGTTATAAGAATGAAAATTGTTGATTTACGTTCTGATACTGTAACAAAACCATCTCCAGAAATGTGGGAAGCAGTTAAATCGCTAGATAACCGTATGATCGGTGATGATGTTGAAGGAGAAGATCCTACTGTAAATGAATTGGAAGAAAAAGCTGCTAAAGTTATTGGTAAAGAAGCAGCATTATTTGTCACTTCTGGGACACAAGGGAATTTAGTTTCACTACTCTCACAAACTAATCCTGGTGATGAGATTCTATTAGAAGAATTAAGTCATATATACAAAAATGAGGTAGGTAGTGCTGCTCGTATTGGAGGATTAATGATTAGAACTTATACTTCGAATAAGGGTGTTCCTTCATTTGATCAACTCCAAAAACTAATTCGTGATAGAGGGGATATACATGAACCACCTAGTACTCTTTTTTCTGTAGAAAACACTCATAATTATCACGGAGGAGGAATTATTAGACCGGAAGTAATAAAGGATATGAAAGAGTTTTCTCACAAGAATGATTTAAAATTACATTTAGATGGAGCAAGAATTTTTAACGCAGCAGTCGGATTGAATGTTCCAGTAAATGAAATTACTAAATATGCCGATAGTGTAATGTTCTGTCTATCTAAGGGGCTTTCGTGTCCTGTAGGATCAATTGTAGCGGGTTCTAAAGAATTTATTTCGAAAGCTAGGAAATTTCGAAAAATGGTTGGTGGAGGAATGCGTCAGGCGGGAATTATTGCTGCTTTTGGGCTCATTGCGTTAGAGCCTAAATGGATAAATAGACTTGCTGACGATCATAAAAACGCAAAGATACTCTCTCAAGGATTAAAAAACATAAACTTACCTATAAAAGTACATCCAACAGATACTAATATAGTTATAATTGAGATGTTAGAAAATGTAAGAATTCTCAAAATTATTACGGCCCTTAATAAAGCAGGTATTTTAGCTTTTAACATTAGTAAAGAAAAAATTAGATTTGTAACTCATTATGGTATTAACGCAGATGATATCAACTATAGCATAGAACAAATTGGGCTTGTTTTAAAAAAAAATTTATAATATCATCAGAAATTATTAAATTATATATTAAAAGGAGTAGAAACTTGAACAATGAATATAGACGATTTTGAAGACATTTTATATGAGAAGGAAGAAAATGGTATTTGTACGATTACTATAAATAGACCAGAAAGAAGAAACGCAGTTACTTATGTTTCTTTTTTAGAAATTTATACTGTTTTAGAGGATATGGAAAAAGATAAGGACGCAAAAGTTCTTATAATCACCGGAAATCCTGAGGGAAGAGCGTTCTCATCTGGAGGATACTTTGAACCGAATTATTTTGAAAAGATACAAAAAGAGATTAAAATAGAAATAGATTTAATGGACATCGCCCAAAAAAAATTATGTATGGCACTTTGGAAATTTACTAAACCCGTTATTGCTGCAATAAACGGATTAGCAATCGGTGGTGCCATTACAATGCCATTATCTGGAGCTGATCTAATATATATCGCTGAGGATGCTTGGTTAGGATTCTATTTTTCTAAGAGAGCCATCATCCCAGAATTTAGTGCATCTTTTATGTTGCCTTTTTTAGTCGGATTCCAAAAAGCAAAAGAAATATGTTTTTTTGGCGATAAAATAACAGCCCAGAAAGCGTTTGAACTTGGTCTCGTGAATAAAGTCTTACCTCGAGAAGAATTGTTACCATATGCTAGAGAACAAGCATTGAGATTAATTCCTCCTCAAGGACCGTCTCTATCGATAAAATTAATGAAAAAAACTATGCACGCTTACTTTATTGATATCTTAGATAAGACATTAGATTTAGAAAACAAGGGTTTAAGGAAAACATTTAGATCAAAAGATTTTTATGAATCCATGAGAGCTTTAAAAGAAAAAAGAGACCCTATTTTTATTGGTCGATAATTAAAAAACTATTATTTCTCTAAAAACATATCTTTAAAAATTATTTGATAAATATTTTTTTAATATTTAAAAAATTTTTAAATTTACTTAGATCGCCATTTCGGTTTAGTTTTCTGCAATCTTGCGAGAGCTCCGGACATTGCATCTTTAGTTTGAAGTAATTGAGAACTAACCAAAGTTTCTAATTCAAGCCCAAAATATACATCTTTACCATAACAATCGTCAATTAATTTTTTTGCCAAACCTACGGCGAGTGGGGCGCTATCAATCAGTTCGTCAGAATACATTTTAATAATTGAATCTAATTCTTCTGGAGATTTTGCTACTCTATTGACAACCCCAAGCCTGTATGCTTCGTTTCCGTCGAAATTTCTTCCTGTTAAAATAATGTCTTTAGCGTTAGGGATTCCACATAGTCTTACCGTTCTTATAGTGCCCCCTACATCAGGATTCATCCCAATCTTTGTTTCTAGCATGCTAAAATTCGCGGAATCTAAGCAAAATCTGAAATCACAAGCAAGTGCTAGCTCAAAAGCCATGCCAAAACAATAACCGTTAATCTTTGCTATTACTGGTTTTTCCATTTTCTCAATTTTAGTAAAAATTGGTTGGATCCAAGTATTAGCGAAATATCTAAAATTGCGGGGTACTCTTAAATCCGGAATTACTCCTTCTGGATCTTTTTCTTGGCCTGTTAAAAAGTTCAAGTCGGTACCTGCGCTAAAAAAATCATCCCCTCCTGTGATGATTACGACCCTAGTTTTAGATCTTTCTATTTTATCTATCGCATTCTGAAGTCCTACTAATATATCATAATTCATCGCATTTTTCTTTTCTGGTCGGTTCATTTTTATAGTTGTTATAGTTCCATCTTCGTTTTCTTCTATTAAAACTGCTTTTTCATTCACAATTTTTCACTTTAATGATTTTAATTAATTCTTATAAATATAATAAAGGTAAAAAAAAAACGTATTAAATTTTTATTATATTGGCTCGAAATATTCTATATCCAAAATTCTTTTTCTTGGTTTTTCTTTAAACACAGCTTTTACTTTCATTCCTATTTTTAGTTTTTCTGGATCGCTTTCTTTTATTAGATGAACAAAATCTGTGTCTGCACCATCGAGCCTGATAATTCCATAAGCGAACGGTGGTTCTAAAGGCATAACTGGTGTAGAATGCGTAATAACAGTAAACCCTTTAACAATTCCTTGATTTCCGATCTCAACCCACTCTTCCATTTTTTCAAAACATTCGAAACAAATCATTTTGGGAGGAATGTAAATTTTTTTGCACTTTGGGCATTTAACGCCGAAAATCTTGTTGTTTTTTCCAATTTCGGTAATAAACTTTTCAACATATGCCCCTGCAGTATGTTTATAAGGAACTTTAATCCTACCTCTAAATACTTTTTTCTCAATTTCTTGGTTCATTTTTTTTCCCTCCAGTCTTAATCCTCATCTTCTATTACTCTATAATGTAAAATATCTCCTATATTACCTTCTCTTTCTTCTTTAAAAACGGCCTCTACGCGTTGTCCAACTTTCAGCTTCGTATGATCTGTTTCATTAATAAAGTGCATTGTATACGTATCAGCGCCATCCAATTTGAATAATGCATAACCATATGGAAAGGGACGCATACCCCCAGTGTTAGGATCAGTGAACGGATAATTAACTACCGTGAAACCTTCCAAAGTACCTTTAGGGGATAATTCAACCATATCGTCAATAGTCATTTCAACCATACAATCGGCACAGACTGCTCTTGGTGGAAAATTTACCTTACCACATTTTGAGCATTTACTTCCCATTATCTTTTTATTTTCCTTGAGTTCCTCGAAAAATTTGATTGCAAGTTTCCCAATTGAATATCTATACGGTAAATTAGTCTTCCATTTAATTTCAAAAACTTTTTCTTGACCTTTTTTTTTACTCATATTAACACCTCAAAGGTTCTTTTCCTAAGATTAGAATTTCAGTCCAAAGACTCCCGCCAAATCCCATTGCGAGAGCTTTTTCTACATCGGGTACTTGTCTTTTCTCACCCCTACCCATTATCTGAATTGCAGCTTCGGCTACTCGCACTAGTGCTGTAGCTCCAATAGGATTTGTGCTCAAGACGCCCCCTGAGGGGTTAACAGGAAACTCTCCACTCATTAATGTTATTCCTTCGTCTAATAATTTTCCACCTTCACCAGGTTTGCAAAATCCTAACGCTTCGGTCCATGAAAGTTCGCTCCAAGATGTCGGTTCATAGATTTCTGCTACGTCTAAATCCTTTACGGGGTTTTTAATGCCTGCTTTTTTATAAGCTTTCTTCGACGCGAAAGTTGCCGTAGGGAGATCGTACATTTTATCATCAGTACCAAAAGTATAATAGTGGGCAGTTTCTACCGCGTGGAACCAAGCGGGGTTATCGGTTATCTTTTTAGTTTCTTCCTCATTAGCGTAAATAAGAGCACAAGCGCCTTCACTTTGAGGGCAAACATCGTGTAGTCTTAAAGGATATGATATCATTTGAGAGCTCATAACATAATCAATTGTAATGTTTGGCATTTGAAGGTGAGCAAATGGATTATTTGCAGCGTTGCTCCTATTCTTTACTGTAACTTTTGCTGCTTGTTCAGCTGTAATTCCATACTTAGCAGAATACATACCCGCCATAAGAGCTAATGGACCTAGCGCTCCAGCTAAAGAAGGGCGTTCCCATACTGGATCAAAAGCGGTAATTATACCCGTTGTTGCTCCACCTTCGTTTAATTTTTCCCAACCAACAACTAAAACATTGTCATAAATTCCTGAAGCAACATTGTAATAACCACAAATCGCTAAAGAACTACCAGTTGTTCCGCCTGTCGCTACTTTTAGTACAGGCTTTAGATATCCCGGTGCAGCTTCAATTCCACACATCAATTCGGAGAAGTTAATACCTTCAAAGTGGTCCATATTCCCGATAACTATCGCATCAATATCTTTAGGTTCAAGTTGAGCATC
>JAUWZR010000227.1 GCA_030615235.1 Promethearchaeota archaeon | reverse complement strand
TCATTTAACAATGTGTTTGGAGCTGTTAGAGATTCGTAATCTACAATTTGCCGAAGTCTTTCTGGACCAAAATAAAAATCGACATAACCTTTAATATGTTTGCCAATTCTTAGAGCCAGTAGTAAAAAGTCTTCTCCAAACGTGGATAATTTTGTCATTTCTAACAGATTACAATAATATTTTACATAAAAAGTTTTACAAAACTAATTATAGATTATTATTAATTTTAGCTGAATTTAACAATTTAGATTTTATTGTAGCAGCTTCCACCGCTCTGATTGGAGTTGCTCTTAACTTTAATGGCTCGAGTTCGTGTATCGCAGTTATAGTAGTTCGATTCAGAAGTTTTAAACTACACAAACTTTTATAAAGAATTATAAAAATTCCTAAAAAATTCAACAAAGTTATTAAGCTAAATCAGATATTAATTGAATTGCCCCTTTATAGCAATCTTTATTCTGGTTATTAATTGAGTAAAAGATAATCAATTTAAAAGTAAAGTTCTAACGTTTTCTAGCCTCATTATAACTTGCCATCTTAGAAACTTTGATAAAATTATTTTTCGAAAACTTTTTTAGTTTTATGACTTAGAGATCATTATATAATTAATAATAATAACTAAGTAAAATATCGAAATAAAGTGATTTTAGTATGGCACAATTATCCGGGGTACCTATCCTAATCTTAAGAGAAGGTGCAGAAAGAAAAAAAGGAAAGGATGCCCAAAGAAATAATATAGCCGCCGCTAAAGCGGTAGCAGAAGCCGTAAGAACTACTCTAGGCCCAAAAGGAATGGATAAAATGCTCGTTGATTCACTAGGAGATGTCACAATTACAAACGATGGAGCAACGATTCTTGATACAATTGATGTCGAACATCCCGCCGCAAAAATGATTGTAGAGGTTGCTAAAACGCAAGATGATAAAGTTGGAGATGGAACAACCACAAGCGTAATCATCTCTGGAGAATTATTAAATCTTGCTGAAGAACTAATAGAACAATCTGTACACCCATCAATAATTTTCAGAGGTTACCGAAAAGCATTAGTAAAATCTAAGCAAATTTTGCAAGATTTAGCAATAAAAATTGAGAGTAATGACACTCAAACCCTATTAAAAGTAGCAAAGACCTCAATGAATAGCAAATTGATTGCTGGCGTTATAAATCATTTTGCTGATATCGCAGTTAGAGCTGTAAGTCAAATTAAAGAGGAAAGAGGCGGAAATATACTGATAGATTTAGATCAAATTCAAATTATCAAAAAAGAGGGAAAAAGCTTACTAGATACAAATTTAATCGAGGGGATCATTGTAGATAAAGAAATCGTACATCCTATGATGCCAAAATCTCTTAGAAACGCGAAGATTGCGCTAGTTAGCTCTTCTCTTGAGGTAGAAAAAACTGAATTTGATGCTGAAATTAGAATACAAACACCTGATCAAATAAATAAATTCCTCGAAGAAGAATCTAATATGTTAAAGTCTCGGGTAAATAAACTTAAGGATGTGGGTGCGAATGTTGTTTTTTGTCAGAAAGGCATTGACGATAAAGCTCAAAACTTTCTCGCTCAAGAAAACATTATCACCATTCGAAGAGTGAAACGTTCTGATATGGAAAAACTTGCTCGCGCTACAGGTGCAAAAATAACAAACAATATATTTGAAGTTACAAGCGACGATTTAGGAAAGGCTGGGAAAGTAGAAGAAAAGAAAATTGCTGATGATAATATGATTTTCGTTTCAGAATGTGACGATCCCAAAGCAGTCAGTATTTTAATAAGAGCAGGCATTGAACATGTAGTCGATGAGGCAGAAAGAATACTTAATGATGCATTATCTGTAGTTAAGGCGGCGATAGAAATACCATATGTTTTACCAGGGGGAGGTGCTTCTGAAATCGAGCTCGCTAAGCGATTGAGGGCTTACGCACGCTCAATTGGAGGAAGAGAACAATTAGCAATTGAAATTTATGCTAATGCCTTAGAAATTATCCCTAAAACTTTGGTTGAAAATGCAGGTTATAATCCTGTTGATTTAATAGTAGAATTACGCTCTAAACACGAATCAGAATCTGGAAACTCATATGGAATAAATATAGATTCAGGAAAACCTGATAATATGGAAAATCTTGGTATTATCGAACCGTTGATGGTACTATCTCAAGCTATTCAATCAGCTACAGAAGTCGCTTCAATGATTTTAAAAATAGACGATGTAATTGCTGCTTCCGGACTCTCAAAGAGTCATGAATAATAATCAAACTTCTTTTTCATTTTTTTTTTTAATTTAAAATTAAATACTAAAAGTTGTTTATCCTTTTAAATTCAGGTCCCCAGGAGAATTTAGAGAGAATTAGATCAGCGCGTTCACTATAATCTGTAATATATAATGCTGCTGCCAACGCTTCAGCTGAACTTAATTTTTCCCATTTACCATAATTTACAGGATTTGAAGCGATTAATGAAGGTAATTTTCTGCTGTTACGTAAATTGAGATTCTTAAGATTAAAAATTTTTTTCCAAGAACAATCTATAATCATAAGGCCATAGTTTTCAATAATCGTTCGATCGTTAATATCTATGATTTTTTTAGATAAAGGATTAAGAGTAACGGAATAATGGCTTTTTCCTTTAATGTCAGAAACGATTTCTAAAATACCTAATTTCTTTAATTTAAGAGCTGTGCACTTTTTTCTGTCACACTCATTAAGATGAAGACACAATAGTTTTGGAATGGGTTCCTTTGAACTCTGTTCAGTCATACTTGAAACTTGTAAGTACGTTAACTGACTTAATAAAATTATCAGTAATTTTTTCGGAACCTATTATTTTCATTATAGAAAATATTATGTTCCTTGATTCACACATAATTGGAATACCTCCGTATGTAAGCGTAAACAACGCAACAAAAGATATTTCTTCAGCATTGAGAGTTCCTTCTACCTCTGAAAATTTCAATCTTCCGGAAGGATTAGTTATAATACCAAAGAAATTCTCAGGATCTTGCCCAGATATCGCAACATAACATAAAAGATCACCGATCGAGCTTCCTTCAGATTCCTCTTTCATTTTCTGAAAGGCAACATTAGCACTCGCAGAAAAAGCCTCGACAGAAATCTGTAGTTTCTGGCCACTAACTTCTCTTGCATCTAATGTTAAGCCTGTGGGACTCACTAGACTGTATCTTATAAAAATAGGATTCTGAATCGAATCCAGAACGTAACTTATCGCGGGTAAGAGGTTAGTCTGATCAAATTTTTCTGGTGCATAAGAAATGAAAGGAACTTCAGATCCCATACCAAAAAGGTAAACCGCACTTCGTACTTTATTTGAAAATTCTTCAAAATCTTTTTCTGTTTCATTATTACTACCAAAAAACTCTCCAAGTTTTTGTTTTATATAATACATAGAGCTTGCTAGATTATCAGCATCTAAAGGCCATTCTTTCCTATAATCGTGAACTATAGTTAGAAGAGTTTCATTAATCCTAATTGTTATTAAACAAACTTTATCAAAAAATGTAAATGAAATAACCTGATCCTTTATATTTAGGTCTTCCCAACTTTCTTCGCTTGCTGAGAACGCTGCTGAAGCTAAACTCGTAATTTGGTTTGGATTAATCTCAATTTCACTTTTTCTTCCAATTTTTGCGATAGAAAGTCCATTTAAATCGCACAATATCACCAAAATTGTACCTTGTGATGCTCTTAAGATTGAAGTTAAATACTTTATTAAAGAATCTCTCACACTCATAAAAAAACCATATCCTTTCTATCTATCCTTATATCTTTGCTATAAATTCTCTCTGCTTTAATAACAATAATATTAATTCTTAAATATTTCTCATTTTTATTTTTAACCATCAAGCAATTCTCAAATAAAATTACAGCCCTAACTAAAAAATTTTTTTAACCTTTCCCACTTTAAATACTAAAACAATTACAATATTTGTCATTTTAATGCGGGAATTGCCAAGTCTGGTCTACGGCGCTGGACTTAGAATCCAGTCTCAGAGGAGTTCGAGGGTTCAAATCCCTCTTCCCGCATT
>JAUWZR010000319.1 GCA_030615235.1 Promethearchaeota archaeon | reverse complement strand
CTAAATCCTCATAATTTAAATTTTTATAGGTCAACCCTTTTATATAAGTATGGTTGAAACCAAGAAAGTTTTATTCATCGGACCTCCCGGTACGGGAAAGACTACGATCAAAAACGTATTTTTTGAAATGGTTAATCCCCTCAAACTTTTAAAAAACACCTTGGATCCTACTAGAGGTATAAACTCAAGTATCTATTCATTTTTCGAACTAGATTTAGGTGTTTTCGATTTAGCTGGTCAAGAAAACGATGATTGGTTTAGCAAAGATAGTAATATTTTTAATCACACAAATTTGATCATATGCGTTCTAGACATTAATAGATACCTTGGAGAGAATATAGAATTCATCAGTGATGTTATCAGGATACAAAATGATTTAAAATTAAGCAATTGTTCAATTGCGATACTATTGCATAAAATAGATTTAATTGAACCACTTTACTTACAGCGAAAGTTGAAGGCTATCAACGACTACCTAATAAATGAAAAGAGGCAGGATATGAGTTTCCAAATTTATCCAACATCTATAACAAAGAAATATTTTTTAGAAACATATGACATTATGTCCCATCTTTTCTCTAATCTAATTGGTTATAAAATAGGATCCATAAATGAAAAATTATTTCAAGATTTTAAAATAGATTTGCAGATTATTGTACAATATAGCGATCAAAAGGAGCATAAGATAACTGATCTTTTCTACGATTTAGATATATCGAGTAAGGATGCTACGCCACGCTTAAAAAGATTAGAGAAATTAGGTTTCCTAGAGTTTTTGGAAAATTCACATAATTTCCAGTTGACAGAACGAGCAGACTTTTTTAGATTAGGATTAAAATCAGAAGAAATTGATGAGAAGGAAACTAAAATTAATAAAATTCTCGAATCACTTTACATATTTTCTAATTTAAACCAAAAAAAATAAAATGTAGGATTGAAAAATAAAGTAATATTTTAATTAATTCACAACTCAAAAGATTAGGTGATATCCATATGGATTTAGGATTAAAGGATAAAGTTGCACTGATTCTCGCTTCAAGCAAAGGATTAGGCTTGGCATGTGCTAAGGCCTTTTATAACGAAGGAGCGCATGTAATTATATGTAGTCGTTCTAAAGATAATATAAAGCTGGCGAAAGAGGAAATTAACAAATTCAAACCCTCTAACAATAACAATAGAATTCTTGGAGTCGTTACTGATTTAAATGATGAAAACCAGATTCGAACACTAGTAGAAACTACATTAAATGAGTTTAAGCGTTTAGACATATTAGTACATAACGCAGGTGGTCCACCATCAGCTCCAATTAGTGGAATAACTAAAGAAGATTGGCAAAATTCGATTAATCTAAACTTACTTTCTTTCGTTAGAGTTTCCGAATTAGTTTTACCCATTATGCAGCAACAACATTTTGGCAAAATAATAGCAATTACTTCAGTTTCTGTGAAACAACCACTTAATAATTTGGTTTTATCAAATACAACCCGTCTCGGTGTTGTAGGTTATGCAAAAACGCTAGCTAACGAATATGCAAAAGATAATATCTTAGTTAATGTTGTTTGTCCCGGGCCCACGCTAACTAATAGGATGAAGGAGTTAATCAAAACTCAAATGAGTGAGACAGGTAAGTCAGAACAAGAAGTAATGAATTATTGGCTTGATAATATTCCATTGGGAAGGTTTGGGCAACCGGAAGATTTAGCAAATCTAGTTGTCTTTTTAGCTTCCGAGAGAGCTAGTTACATAACTGGGACAGTAGTCCAAGTTGATGGTGGGTTTGTAAAAAGTTCACTTTAAAAAAGTATACTTTAAAAAAGTATAGAGAAAAATATCACTTCAATATCTCAGTAATTTAAATATTAAATCTTTTTTTTTTTATGAAATGAAGGTTTAAAATA
>JAUWZR010000165.1 GCA_030615235.1 Promethearchaeota archaeon | reverse complement strand
CCAGAATCAGAAGAGTTTACGACAATAAGTAAAGAGATAGTTCAAGGTGATCGAGTCATAAAAGCAATCACCTCAATAGAAAAGCTCTCAATGGTCACTATAGAAGGTGATACAATGATCCCATTATCGGGAACTGCTTCGAAACTTTTTTCGCTTTTAGGAGAGAATAATATCAACATCGTATTTATTTCACAGAGTTCTTCTGAAAATAACATAACCTTTGGCATTGAATACGACGATTCTATGAAAGTAAGCTTTTTATTAAGAAATTCCGATTATTTTGGGGAAGAATGGTTTAAAATCAAAATAGACCATGAAATATCATTAGTTGCTGTTATTGGGGCTGGAATACTTCACACTCCAGGAATAGCTGGCAAAGTCTTCACTTCCTTAGGAAATAACCAGATTAATATTAAAGCTATAGCCCAAGGATCTTCTGAATTAAATTTCACGGCTATTATTGATCGGGAAAATTGTAAAAAAGCCATTAATGTGTTGTATAATGCCTTCATTAACAGAAAATAAAAACTAAAATTACTAACCTTTGTAAAAATCCTGTTGGAATTTAGATATCGCTAGGGTTCTTCTAGTATCTTTCCTTTTTGCAGGTGATATTGTTTCTTTCAAAAATTTTTTGCTAATTTCTTTTCCTATTATTACCTTTGGATTATTTGACCAATTCACATCTAATAGTAAGCATAAGTTATAGAGTGATGATAGGATGAATGAAATTAAAATCCCTATAGAATATTCTTCAGATTGGTTAATAGATATTTTCGCTGTTGGTACTACCTGGTCAAGCAAAGCTTGAAAAGTCGCATCAGCTTGATAATTTACAACTGTTTGAGCAGTTTTATTGTTCACATAATCTATCGAAGATGATAATGGAAAATCTTCAGGTTCATTTTCTACCGTCCATAAGACAGGAATTACAACGCCTTTAGTTCCACCTAGTAAATACTCTAAAACTGAGTGTTGGCAAAGCGGAGCCGATTGAAAAGTCCCGATTAAGCCCTTATCTTTTTTTCCTGTGCTCTCTGATATCCCTTGGACAAAAAGCCCTACGCTCCCTTCAAGAGTAATTGAATATGGCATAGAAAAAACCATTTTATATCCTTTCAAATACAACCCATAAAGGAAAGACGAGAATTCGAGAGCCGGACTATCATCGAAAACCATAAATTTCTTATACCCATCATTTAAACCCTTTAAGAACTCGTTGACATTGATTCCAAGCAAAAGCGAAGGAAGTATCCCAACATTTGAAACTGAGCCCGCAAAACGACCGGAAAGATCTGGTACTTCTAAAATCGGGCAACCAATTTTACTTAAGATATTATACATCGTACCCTTTGAGGAAAGACCCAAAAAGTTATAATTATTTTTCAAAAATGTGCCAATAGTTGAGTTTACATCTAGAGTTTCTCCACCCCTTGAAATTGGAATTACAATTGATTCTTCTGGATTTGTAGTATCAAGGCAATGCTTTAATTCTACAGCTCGAGAACTCGTAATATGGTACAGCCTTTTTTTAGCTAAATGTTTTAAGGCGAGTAACGTTTGAACTGAACCTCCAGTCCCTAAAACTATGACATTTTTAATTTTTTCGTTTGCATATTTTTTTGCCACACCTTCAATTTTAGCTAAGTCTAAATACGAGGTAGTATCGGTAAAAAACGGGCTCTCCCATTTATCTCTATTAGAAATAATAATTTGCTTGTATCTTTCTATTATTTCCGGATTAATCTTTGGATAATATTCAAAATCGAAATAAGAGTTCATTTTTAACTCGTAGTTTTACAATTTTATACTTATTATAATAAAGAAATGTTTTCTACAAAAATGTTTTGTGTTTGTTTTTTTTAGAAATAAAGCATTCTCTTTTCTCATATCATTTCACGAATTTCTTAGATTTCATCCCATTCTAAAAGTATATTTGATTTATTAGAAGTTGAGTTATTAATGTGTAAATACATTAGAATTCTAAAAATTAGGTGTCTATTCTTTTTAAAATAAGTATTGTAATACTTATTCTTTAACAAACAATAACTATAAAAAATACACGAAATTTTTAAAAAATGTGATTTATTATGGCTAAAGCTAGCGATGATGTCAATCAAAGACAATCTGGGGTAGGTGAACCTTATTTCTGCGAAGAATGTAAAAGAAATCATACTAAAGGTAAAATCTACAAGGAACACTTAAAATTTGCTAAGTTTAAATCAGTTGATGATGAAGTTGTAGATGATGATAATAAAATTTCTGATTTATTATCTAAGGATGACATTGCTTCCGAAGAAGAGGCTTTATCTAATGAAATAGACGAAATTGAAGAAGAAAATGAGGAAAAAAATGAGGAAATTGAAGAAATAAGGGAGGAAATTGATGAAGACGATTTAGATGAAGGATTGGAAGATTACAATGATGATGGAAATGCTTGTGTAGAAGCCGTTAAAAAACTTCCTGGCGTAGGGGAAGCTACACTCAAAAAATTGATCAAAGCCGGTTTCAGTAGCCTTGAATCTATTGCTTATACACCTCCAACCATTATTCAAAAAGAATCTGGTTTAGGAGATAAAACAACAGCCAAGTTAATCAAGGCTTCAATGGAAAAACTAGATATTGGATTCAAATCTGCTGAAGTTGTCTGGGAATATAGAAAAAACATTACCAGAATAACTACAAGTAGTCAAGAACTCGATAATTTATTCGGTGGTGGTATCGAAACTGGGTGTGTAGTTGAATTTTTTGGCGAGTTTAGAACCGGAAAAACACAAATAGCTCATCAATTATGTGTTAATGTCCAATTACCTAAAGAAGATGGAGGATTAAACGGAAATGCTTTATATATCGATACTGAGGGAACATTCAGACCAGAAAGAATTATACAGATGGCTGAAGGTCATGATCTAGACTATAAAAAAGTTTTAAAAAACATAGTGTTTGGCCGCGCATATAATTCCGATCATCAAATAATGCTTATTAAAGAAGCCACTAATCTTATAAAAGAAAAGAATATAAAACTCATTATCCTTGATTCATTAATTGGTCATTTTAGAAGTGAATATGTTGGACGAGGAACACTCGCTAATCGACAGCAGACCATTAATACTCATCTACACGATTTACTAAGGCTAACAGATATATTTCCTGATTTATGTGTAGTTGTAACAAACCAAGTTCAATCAAAACCAGATGTTTTTTATGGAAATCCCACTGTAGCAGCAGGTGGAAATATTGTGGCACATGGGTCAACAATTAGAGTTTATTTAAGAAAAGGAAAAGGTGAACAACGAGTAGCAAAAATGATTGATGCCCCTCACTTACCTGAAGGAGAAGCTGTATTTTCTATAACCGAAAATGGAATTACAGACTAAATAAGTAAAAAGTGTATTTAAAAAATAAGATTAAAAAAAAAGTAATAAAAAATTTATTTCATTTTCTCATATTCATTTGCTTTATTGGTTAATCTTTTGACTTCTTTTGTCATTCCAGTTACCCCTAGTTTAAATATTTCAGATGCCATTTTGGAAGCATATTTATACTTTGCAGCCGCTTCTAGGTACTTTTTCTCTTTGACCGCACTTCTTGCCTCATTTTCTAGATTCGTTTTTTTAATGTTTAAATCTTCAATCCTAGTTTTTCGAATAGTCTCTTGTATTTTAAGAAATTCAGTAGTTAACTCCCAATTCGAGGCTAAAATAGCAGCACCTTGATAAATTTCAACAGCTTTTATGTAATTTTTCTTATTCTGAGCAATTTTGCCTCTCTTGAGTAATTCTTTAATTCCTTTCTTAGCTGCTTTCTGATTATCAACTGATAAATCTCCTATTGTTGTTTTTATTGGAGCGGTGACTATTTCTTGTTGCTCTGCTAAGCTCGATAAGTAAGCTTCTCGCTCAACTGGACCCAATTGAGCCAGATCATCTACAAGTTTCTGTTTCTCCTCGTTCGTTAAATTGGTTAAAGCCATAACTCTCTGGTTTATTAGGTTAATCTCTTGTTGAGATACTGGTTGTGCTCCTATTGCTGATATTTCGATAGGAATTAAGATTTTCTTATCCCTTAGTTCCTTTATTCCCATAAATATTTCTGCTGTATCTTTATTAGTTCTATCAGCTACTTCTTTTAATAATGTCGCGATAAAGAAGAATTCTCTTTCAGCTTCTTCACAACAGCTTTGAGCAACTTTTAATACTTCTTTCGAGTGTGGGTTTTTTAATTCTTTAACACTAGAGGAATCGTAAGATATCTGATGCGGTAAAATAATCGATGTATTTAGTATTTCGTCCACAATAAGACCTGCGTTTCGGAAAGGTTTCAATTGACCACGCCAATTAGGTAAGATGTCGTTAAATGTTTTTTCAAATGTATCTATGAACTTTTTAAGGTGACGACGAAGTATTAAAGATGCATTTTTCCCTAAGACTAATGCAACTCGTATTAAAGCTCCATCAGCTAATAGTAGCATCTTGTCCCCGTAAGAAATTTCGTTTAAGGCTTCTTGAGTTGCCATTTCTTTCCCGAAAGAGGAAACTGCTGACAGAAAACCGCCTATTAGCTCCGGATCAATTTGTTCTGAACCGTATGATTTGAAGAATACACAAGTTCCTGTTCCTTTGTATAACACTAAAATATGTTCTAAGTTAATCGCATCGTCAAATATAGTTTTAACCTCAGTTAGAATACGTTGTTTTTCTCGTTTTTTAGGGACAATAAGACCACGATAAACAGCAACTGATCCTCCTGCAGCAACCAAAGCAATCGCAGCGAAAATTAAGTATGGTAAGATATCATCAAATCCAAAACTCGGTGGTGAAGGAGTAACTTCTATATCTGAAATTGTATAAATATCCCCTACATGATAATATTCTGCTTCTAATTGAATCGTTAAATTTATAGTTATCGTATTTCTAAGTACATTAATAACAAATAAGACTTCACCAGTGCTATTTGTAGCTAGAGTTTGAATTGTTGCGGGAATATCATTAAGATATGGTGTTAGTATCACATTAGAACCTTCTAAAGGAAACCATATTGTTCCAATGAGAAATTCAGCTTTAACCAAAATAGTAAAAGGGTCACCTGCATCTACTCCTCTAATGTATGTAAAATTTACTCTCACTTGGTATTTTTCAATAACTGTTAAATTTAAAATGAAAGTGGCATCTTCATAATTTGTTCTCGAAGTGGTAATGTTAATTGAATATCTACCTATTGTTAAGGCAGGATTTGAGGTGAAAATTGTTCCAGTATGTAGTTGCGTTATGAAATTTAGATTTGCAACAAGAATTCCATTCGATAAAGTATCAAGGTTCGTATATCTTACAATGTATGAATCAGCATCACCAATGATTAAACTATCAAAAAATTCCGAATCGGTAATGTTAAATTCAATATCTAAATCGCTTCCTTCAAATATAGTAAAATTATACAATCCAATTGGATTAAGTGCTCCTCCTGGATCTGAAAGTGAGATTAAATTAATATCAGTATAATTTCCTCTATAATAGAAAGTTACGTTAAATAGACTGTAGTCATAATTGGGAAATTTTGATGCGTTGATCTCTAGAGTATACCATCCTGAATTTCGAGTTCCCATAGTAATATCTAAAATATAGGTTCCGTTACTGAATGGATCAAAAAGCCAAAATTCCCCACCACTGAATGGAGTTCCAGTAGCGTAATTTTTAACCACAATATTTTCTGTAATAACATTGAGAACAGGTTGATTATTTGTAGTATCATTGAAGTAAAATCTAACTGATTGATTTAAACCAGAATTTCGTGCAATTTCTGATATTGAAGACACATTAATAACTTCGGTTTGGATTATTAATACATCTATAGTCATTTGAATAATCTGTGTTTCGTTTCCAGTAGATGAAATGTTAAAGAAAATAGTATA
>JAUWZR010000093.1 GCA_030615235.1 Promethearchaeota archaeon | reverse complement strand
CCTTCTTCCACATATTTACTAAGAAATTTAGCAGCTGTGATAAGGCGTTCGTCGGTTTGAGTTAAGTCTATTACATACAACCCGTAATTAGTCTGTCTATAAATAAATCGCCTAGCATCACCAGATAATAACTTAGTTCCAATGTGGATGCCGCAACTTAGGTATAATTGCTTTTTTTCTTCGTCTTTATCGACAATTTTTTCGATTTCTCCGATTTCAGCGTCTATATCATCTGTATCGAGTAAATTGAGTTCCTTTTCTAAATCCAGCTCATCTTCAAAATCTTCCTCAAATTCTTTTTCGAAATCTTTCTCTAAATCTGCGATGGAAATATTCTCTTCTTCTTTCTCAGAATCCTCGTTGGAATTAGTTTTTTCCTTTTTTTTAGCCAAAATAAATACCCTAAAGTAAACGATTTAGTATATCAAATATAATCTTGATAAATTAAATAAAACATCATAATTTTAATATTTTATTAAAAGCGTTCCTTTAATTCTCTTAGAACTAAATATTTAATACAACATAATTATTTAGTTTATTATTAGTCTTTAATAATTTCAACAAGAGTGATTGAAAATGGTTTCATATCGGTTAGTGCTAGGTATAATTGTTGGTATAGTGTTTAGCTTTTTCACAGTTTTCTTTTTTAATATGGAAGCCACTATTCTTCAAATACAGCTTTATTTACAAACCGATATATTAAAAGTAATCATTTTACAAATAGGAGCGAATTTTAAATTTGATTTAATTACTTTTTTTACTGGAACGCCATCTATTACTGATTTTTTCGCCCCACAGCTTTTAGCTTGCATTTTTATAGGTTACGTGAGCGGTACTATTTCTAAAGGCTTAAAAAGAGGGCTTATTGCAAGCAGCTTAGTAATTATAATTGGATTTTTAATTTGGATGCTATTAAGCGTTATATCTGGAGAAGATTTAATGGCACTGTTTCAAGGAGCTCAGCTTTCTGTTACAATTGGTGGAATTCTAAGCGCTATTCTAGGAGCTGTTATTGGAGGCTTATTAGGAGGTTTTATCAGCGGACCATATGAAGAAGTTTATTAAAAAGCATCATTTTCCTTAAAAAGCTTTCATACTTTTTATTAATGATTGAATTATAAATGAAACTTAATTGAATAACTAAACCTTAAAGTAAATAATTAATTTTTAAAATTAATGGCAAGCGAAGAAACTCTACCTAATAGCGATTTTGCTTTTGATTTATTAAAAACATTAAAAGTTCCTTATCATGTAAGGCGTCATTCTTTAAAGGTTGCGGAAAAAGCGTTAGAAATTGCAGAAAAAATGGATGAGAAAGACATTGATAAAGATTTACTTGAAATTGGAGGTATTTTACACGATATTGGCCGATCTAAAACTCATAGTTTCAAACACGCTATAATTGGAGCTAAGATACTAAAAGAAAGAGGGTTTTCAAAGCGTCTTTCGAGAATTTGCGAAACTCACATGTTAGGAGGATTAGATAAAGAAGATGCCAAACAAATAGGGCTACCAGAAAGAGATTATATGCCATTAACTCTTGAAGAAAAAATCATTTGTCTTGCTGATAAACATATAGCTGGTACGAAGGATGTTTCGATAGAACAAAGATTTGAAAAGTGGTTTTCCAAATATGGAAAGACTCAGATACTTATTAAAGCTAAAGAAAGAATTGATACTATTCAAAAAGAAATAAAAAATTTAACAAAATAGCAGATATTAAAGTATTTTTTTTAGTTGATTAATTACACCGTCGTTTTCTATTATAACCATTAAAAACTCTGGAATCTTTTCAAAGTTAAGTGTAATTTTTTTTGACTCATTTCATTTCACACTCAATTTCTTGGTTTTCACATAAAATTTTATAATCAATATCAATCATACTAATTGTTTCTCTTAATAATCTACAGGTATTGAATAAAATATTGCAATCTACTTTTTCAGGAGTATCTTTGACTGTATGAGTATATAACGATGCTGCTCCAGTAGTAATATCAATTGCATTGTAATTTCTTAAATGAAAAGGAACTGTATCAGTATGAGCTCCTGTGCTTAAGTGTAATCCTTTAACAATTATTTTTTCGTTTTTCGCAGCATGTAAAAGGTAATTACTTAAAAGCGGAGCTGATTTTTTCCGAATAACAAGACCATAAGATCTAAAGTATTCTATTCTGTTAAATTTATGGCAAGCGCAAGAAATCATATCAAAATTAAATTGGAAAATTCTTCCCTTAGCAAAATGATGTTCGAAATCATTTACAAATACGCGTGAACCCATTGTTCCTAACTCTTCTGCTGAAAATTGGCAAAACCACATATTGAAGCGTTTTAAAGGATGTTTTATGAAATATGAACTTAATTCAAATACGATTGCCATTCCTGATGCGTTATCTAAAGCTCCAGGAGATTTATTGTGAGTGTTTAGAAATAATAGGAATAAATTTGAAAATGAAATTAGTCCTACTGATATCCAGGCTCCAAATGTGGTTATATTAAAGGAAATGGGAAGCTTTCCAAAGATAATTATAAAATATAAAACAAAAATTCCACCTAAAAATAATCCACTATACAACCAAATCTTATATAAGATCACCCTCCAGAATGTTTTTATTGATTGTGATTTAGAATCTAAATGTGCTGAGATTATCAAATTTCCTGCTTCATTTTCAGGCATATTGCTAGCCGGAATTTTAGCTATCACATTAGTAGCTGTTATAGAATCCCCGAAATATTCACCCCAAAAACCAGGTATTTCTGGATGCTTTAAACCCTTTATTATTAAATAAACGACTATTGCCATAAGAAATATTAAAATTATGGTTAAAGAAACATGGATGTATAAAAATAGCAAGAGAATTAAATTAAATATAAGGTTTAAAGTCATAATCAATTTCATCAGAGTTGTAGAATAAAAATCTGAAAATTTAAATGACCTTCTTATTATCTGATCTTCTATAAATCCTATTTCTTTAAAAGTATCGTAAGTAAGTTGAACTGCTTTTTCTTCTCCACTCGTACCTGCTAATCTTGGAAAACTAAATTGATTAACATATTTGAATAACCTATCTTGGTTAAAGTAGGATTCACTTGCAGATTGACCTAATGTTATTTTTAATTCCTCCGTCAAATAATTGCTAATTTTTAATAAAAAATCCCTTTTCTTTTAATTTATTTATAACGATTTTCTGAATCTCAGTTTGGACTAATTCGATAATATTGTTGGTATTTATTATCGGATATCCTAATTTTTCAGCACGAGTAAGGTACACTCGTCTTACTTTATCTAGTAATGAAGTGTCTTCGAATTTCTCTAAAAATTCTTGGTGTTTTCTTGATAATGAAATTTTAGGATCTATATCCAATATTATTGTAAGATCTGGTTCACCAGCAAACAGATTTAAATTTTCTACCCATTCGATGGTAATTTCATCGGATTGATTTGATTGGTAAGCAATCGAGGATTCTATATACCTATCCGATATTACTATATAACCATCTTCTAATTTTTTTTTAATTTCGGTTTTATAATGAAGAACTCTATCAGCAGCAAATAGTAAAGCATCAGTAGAAGCAGGAATTCTTTCGTCTTTTAAATATTTTCTTAATAACTTCCCAATTTCGCTACTTGAGGGTTCTTGAGTTAAAAAAGTTTTTAACCCTTTTAAGGATAAAAATCCCGCTAATAAATTGCAATGTGTTGATGTCCCTGAGCCATCTATTCCGTCGAGAACAATAAATAATGTTTGGTGCATAGTTTTTATCATGTATTTCTATTATTTGAATCTATAAAAATTAATGGTAATTATTGGTCTATTTTACATTAAATAATACGAAGCATAACAATTCTAAGTTTTAGATTATTAAGAAATTTTATCAAATTATTTTGCCACAATTATACTATTTAACAACTTTTGGGAATTTAAAGATATCAGCGGTAAAAATTTTAAAGTGAATATTATTAACATTAATTTAATATATCTTTAAAAATTTGAAGCCTAAGAATTATTTAGGATAAATTATGTCAACAAGAAATCGTGTAGGATTTTGCCCTATTTGCAAACAAAATGTGTTGTTAGTAAGAGAGGCGTTAAATTGGCCACTTATAATAATTTTATTGATTTTTACCGCTGGAATTGGTTTAATCATTTATTTAATAATATATTATAATAAACCTGAGAATCGTTGTATTCACTGTCACACGCAAATATCGTTGAAAGTAAACAAGAGTATTCAATCGTCACCCTATTTTCAAGCGGAAAATCAAAAAGCACATCATAGCGATTTTAATGCTGATAAAAAAGTCAAAGCTGACGAAACTTCAAAACATAAGCACTGTCCATTTTGTGGCGAACCACTACTAAATGAACTCGCAAAATTTTGTGCCCATTGTGGATCAAAAGTTTAGCCATTAGATTTTTATAGGTATAATCTGCATCTTATACTAAATACATCCTTTTGAGGTATGGAATAAATATTGGGATTATTTTCTTTTTTTAAGTAATTTTTTTTGCTTGTTATTATTTTTCTTACCCTAAAATAAATTCTATTACCATTTACCCATATCTTATCAACCAAGATATTAAGTACACCAAAATTTCCTGTGCTATAAACTTGAAAGGATGTTAAATTTTCCGTGGTTGAACCCTCATCACAAGATTCGTATAATTATTTTTCAACTAAGTCATTTTTAACTCCACGAATTTTGCTTACAAAATATTTTTGTCCTAAAAAAGTGGTGTAAAAACTGGACTCCAAATTTTTTATAATCTATCAAATTTATGTTTAAATTAAGTATTCAGAATTTTATTTGATAATAATTGAAAGAGGTAAAGTATATGGCATCTAAATATTGTCCGAATTGTAAAATGAATGTTCTCACAGTAAGAGAGGATATAGATATTTGTTTAATAATTATATTATGTATTTTTACTGCAGGTATTGGTGTACTTATTTATCTCGCTATCTACTACGAAAAAGAACCAAATCGTTGTGTTCACTGTAAATCGATTTGCCAACCTATCTCTAATATACAAAACGATAGCGTTCTTAATTCAAAACCATCGCAGATTAATAAATACCAAGAAGCAGGAAATTATGTAGAAAATAATGCTCATATTGCTGTTGAGTCGAAATTCTGCCCTAATTGTGGCGTGAAAATCGGCGATAGAGAAGGATTGAAATTTTGCGCGTTCTGTGGAGCAAAAATTAACTAAAAATGTTTCTATTTTTTCTATTTTTCTTTTAAAATCTTCATAAATTCATAAAAATACCTATAAGAATTCTCAAAATGATTATCTTTTTTGGAATAATCTAACCCTTGCGAAAAAATCTTGCTAAAACCTTTCATATCTTTATTTTCGATTAATTTCCTATATTTAGTTACTAATTTTTCAAACATTTCTAAAATTGTAAGGAATTGTTGATTTTCCATCTGGATCTCACCAAACATTTCCATTTCTCTCTGGATAATACTCTCAGCAAATACTTTTTGAAGTAAGAAAGTCGTTCCAGTATATTTAGTTAATTCGTTCAGAGGTTCATTTGCATTCTTTAGAAGATTTAAAAAAAGAATGTTCAACATATGTGGCACGCCCAAGGTAAGGGCTACCCTTTTATCGTGAATATCTGGTGAAGTTTCGGTTATGATTAATCCATCAGATCTGAACATATCTAAGAGATCATTTATGATTATGTCGTATTTGTCAGTTCCTCCTATTTTTAGTACTATTATAACATAATTTTTCATGTCCTTAATTCCAGGACCAAACATAGGATGCAACGAAATGCAATTTACAGGAAACATATTTTTTAAATCTTCTAAGGCTTCGAATACAACTTTCTTTAAAGAAGTGATATCAAAGATTAAGGCATTTTCCTTCAAATAAGGGCCAATCTTTTTAATTATTTCTGGAGTAGACTTAATTGGAATAGTTATCATTACAATATCGGCTTGTTTTACGCTCCTTTCAAGGGAGAATTCATAATTTGCACCCATTTCAGTAGCTGCATCCTTTAATCTTTCCTTATTACGAGCATGTATTGTTACCTCAAAACCATGGTGTTTAAAGTATCTTCCAAAAACCTTACCCATACCGCCAGATCCACCAATAATGGTGATTTTTTTTTGCTTCATCATTTATTATCTAATTGTTCAATAATTTTTGCTTTCATTAATTTAACATTCGGTTTTTTACCTGTCCACCACTCAAATGCTAAAGCTCCTTGATTAATAAACATATCTAATCCGTTTAGGGTTTTTGAACCAATTTCTTTCGCATCCTTTAGTAATCGAGTCTGGAGAGGATTGTATATGATATCAAATATAAATAAGTTTTCATTGAGTAAGTCTTTAGATATTGGTGAGATTTCAATCTTGGGATACATTCCAATCGGAGTTGTGTTTATGAGTATATCAACAGAATTTGCTAAAGTTTTTAAAGTCTTTTCACTCATGTCCTTACCTGTCGCTTTTATTTTTGTCTTATCTTGTAATTCTTTGGCTAGCTTAATTGCTCTCTCTTCCGTTCTATTACTTATAAATATTTCGTCAATTTCTTCAGACAAAGCAAAACTAATCGCCCTAGCGGCCCCACCAGCGCCTAATATTAACGCTTTTTTCCCTTCGATTTTGAATCCAGCACCCATTAGAGCTTGTTTAGCTCCAAGTGCGTCTGTATTTCTGCCTAACAGTACTCCCCCTTCATTTTTAACGGCATTAACAGCACCAATCTTTTCAGCAAGAGGGTCAATTTGATCTAAATATTGCATAATCGTTTCTTTGTGTGGAATGGTGACATTTATACCTTTCATATCATGCTTTTTAAATCCTAATACTGCTTTTTCTAGATCTTGAGGGGGAACATCAAAGGATAAATAAATGTAATCTAAAATTAATTCTTTAATTGCAGCATTATGCATTACTGGGCTCAAGCTATGCTCGATTGGATGCCCGATTACACACAGAACCTTAGTACGAGCGTTTATATACCGATTATTCAGCATGTTATTACAATAATTATTAAATTTGAAACTATTAATATGTTTAAGAATAAGATTAATTTATAATTATTTAGCTATAAGTAGAAAACAACTAATGGATGATGTTAAAATATGAATAAGATTTCTCTTAGCACGGGAATTTCAACATTTCCTATGCCCGCCGCAGTTATATCTGTGGGGATTGGTGATGAAGCGAATTTAATTACTCTTGCCTATGTTGGCAAAGTATGTTTAAAACCTCCAATAATAGCAATTTCGATACAACCCAAACGCCATTCTTACAAACTAATCGAGAAACACAGAGAGTTTGTGATTAATTACCCTACAAAAGACCAGTTGAAAGAGATGGATTATTGTGGGACGCGTTCGGGAAGAGATGTTAATAAATGGAAAGAATTAAGCCTAACTAAAGAACAAGGGACAATAGTTCAAGTCCCTATGGTTAAAGAATTTCCCTGGAATATGGAATGCAAAGTTATTAAACGAATAGAATTAGGCTCACATGTATGTTATCTTGGAGAAGTTGTTGCAACTCACTCTGATGCACATTTTGTCTCAAATGAAGGATTAGATCCTGAAAAGTTCAATTGTTTCGCCTATATTAATGGAAATTACATAGGGTTGGAGAAAGGCGTTTTAGAAACGCATGGTTTTTCAGAGTAATAATATAGTTTTTCTATTTTTCTAAAATTAAACACATCATGTTAAAAAAATATTGAGTTGAAAGCATGCCAAAGTATTCCATCGTTTTAATCGGGTTTATGGCAACGGGTAAGTCTACAGTAGGAAAAGCATTAAAGGGACATTTAGGAGAGAATTATACTTTTATTGAAACCGATCTCTTAATCGTGAAGATGGCAGGAAAATCAATCCCTAAAATTTTTGCGGAAGATGGTGAAGCAAAGTTCAGAGATTATGAGGCTGAAGCATGTAAGAAAGCAGCTCAATTAACAAAATCTGTTATATCCTGTGGCGGGGGGGTTGTTTTAAATAAAAAAAATATTGAAACATTAAAACAGACATGCCATATGGTTTTATTAACAGCAACTCCTGAAGTAATCTATAAGAGAGCAATGGGTGAAGGAAAAGAATATAGACCAATTATCAATAAAGAAGAGCCATTTAAAGAAATAAAAAAAGTATTGCGTTATAGAGAACCTTATTATAAATCATCAGCAGAGATCTTTATCGATACTACTGAAAAATCAATCGAGAGAATCGTTGAGGAAATTCTTAAGCAAACGAAACTTCATAAAAAAAAAAGAAAGAATTAATGTTACTATACTAAATTATTTCTCAATCCTTTCCACCAGCCATTTTGGCATTACCAACGACAGATAAGAAAAAATAAAGAATAAAACCCCGAAAATCCAAGCAAAATAATTTTAATATATTTTTAACAATGAGTCTATTTACATTTTCACTTCTATTTGTAAAGATGACACAACGCAAATTTATTTTAAACCCTAAATTTATATTTATAGAAACTATTATTTGTTCAAAATATAACTGAGAAATTAAGATGAATGAAACTAAGCGGTTTAAATGTTCAAATTGTGGGGAAGAAAACCCAAGAAAGTTGCATGAGGAACCTGATAAAACACAGGTGCTCTATTACTCAATGCAGGGAGCTCCGGTTTATAAAAAAAGAATAAAATGCGGCAATTGCGGATTAGTGTTTGACAAAGCTCAATAAATCATAGATTTCATCAATTTTCAAACAATAATTGATGTATTTCTCTAATTTTTTCAATTTTGATTTGGCCAGGAGCAGTTTTTTCTTCCAGAGAGCCATATGTCCATAAAGATTCAAATTTAACGCATAAAATTCGAGACAATATCCCCACCTCCCCCATAGCAAAACATACAAACTTCTTATCTTGCCGGGAAAGTTTTTTGCATATATTTAAAATTTTTATATTGTCATCAAAAACTTGAGCTGTTGATATAATTTTGAAGATACTTTCATTTATTTTATGTAAATCAATAAATAGTTCGTTCTTTAACTTTTCATCAAACCTAGTTAGTATTTCAGCTATTTCTTCGTATGTAATAGATTTTTCAAAATCGTGATAAGAGAAGATTAATATTACTTTGTTATCGTAGGCCAAATCAATAAGGGTTTTCAAAACTTCGGATTCTGAGTTAATTTCAATATCTAAATAGTCTGGCTTTACTTCAATTAAATGTCTTAAAACTTCTAACCTTTCATTTATAGTTAAAAAGTATTGCCCTCCCTCCTGTTTTCTCCTAAATGTAAAAATTTTTGGAATTTTAGGTGGGATAATACTCATTAATTCTTTTAAAAAGGAATGCGT
>JAUWZR010000017.1 GCA_030615235.1 Promethearchaeota archaeon | reverse complement strand
TCTTCTTCTTTTATCTGCTCAAGTGCTTTATGAATCTTTTCTGAAAATCCTAATTCTACTTGATCACCGTGTGTAATAGGAATAGCTTTAATCACTTCAATATTATCACTATCAAGTTCTTTGTTACCCAAACAAAATCCTAAAACCTGTTCATTGTAGTCGACCATAATATTTGCAAATCTTAATGCATGAGTAAGAATATCTTTATATGCACTCATTCGTATGAACACTTTACCACTTTCTCTGGTTTCAATTGTGCTCTCATTCATCTCTATTCATTACCTCCTTGTTCGAGTTCTTTGATTTTTAATATTAATTCTTTTTTTTCAGATTCCAATTTCTCGATTTTTTCAAAGATAGGTGCTTTGGTTCCTTCCAAAATTAAAACTGCAGCTTTTAAATTTGTTACAAACTTTTGAGAATTATTTTGTAGATTACTCATGGTATTTTTTATTAAGCCATGCTTCTTCGATGTAATATCTGAAGTTTCTTTTTGCATCTTTTTTATCTTTTCGAGTGTAGCGTCTTTTATCGAAAGAATTTTATCAGATAAAGTTTTTAATGAATTCTCTAATTTTTCGAGATTTTCGAGATTCTTAGTTAGATTTCCATTGAGATTCATTATTTTACTGCTCCATTCGTCGTAATCTTTTGAGAAATCATTTTTTAGTGTTTCAAATTTCTCCTTAAATGAAATATTTAGTTTCTCATGGACGAATTCTTCTATTCCGCTCAAAATTTTTCCTATCTCATCATGATATACGTCTATTTGGTCTAGAAAGTCATCTACATAACCTTCTGCGTTAAACAATTCAGAATTTAAATCATCTTTATATTTTCTTTGTATTTTATCAATTCCAGTATTCACTAAAGTTTTTAATTGAGATAAATTATTCCTGGTTTCAATGTTATTATTCTCAATTTCTCCCGAAATGTTTTTTGCTATCGAATTTAAATAGTTAATTAGGGGTGTTAAAGATAAATCTAAAAAGTTAGCAAGACCGATTTGAAATGATTCAATAATTTTACGCTGATCTATTTCAGGTTGCTTAAACTTTAATTGACTCAATTCAGGGACTTGGACATCACCAAAGATATCAGCTGTTTCGTTTTCTTCAGTAATCGGGGGCTCATTTGAATATACACCATTAATAAGTTCTACAATTTTAAAATAATACTCTAAATCGTTAGGAGGTTCAACAATTGCTTCCACATCGTGAACACTCGAATCCCGAATATCTGTTGGGTTAGTTAATCTAATAGCTTTAAATCCCGGATCATCTGGACGTTCCAAATATGCGTGGTCAAAAACTAATGCTATACCACTTGGATTTAATTCATTTTGCCAACCGAATTGATTTTTTACATCCGTAGGCGAAAAGAAAATCTTGTGCTGGAACAAATGGGGATGAGAATGATACCAACCAACCATGAAAAATCCTTTTTCTAGATACATCGAATTAGCTTTTTCAAAGAAAATATAATCGTTAATCGAGAATTCTACTTCTACACTACTTCCGTGAGAGATGGGTACAGAATCTTCAATTATGACATTCTTAAATTTTTTATCTTCGCCATCTTCGAGGTGTCCAATAAGCACTCCCATTACTTCGATACACTGAGATTTAATTCTAGCCTTATTTCCAAAACGTAATACATGTAGTATCATTTTATAATAAGCAAGTGGCTTTATCTTTACAACACTATTATCAACATCTTTTCCCAATTTTAATCACTTTCACTTTTGAGAGAGTAACGAAATAATTCTACTATATTTTTATTTTTAACAATAATAATTTTGAGCACTTAATATAATTGCATTAAATGATAATTTATTCTTCTTTTTCATTTATATCTTTTTTTGGATACTTAATTTTTAAAACGATCTTAATTAACCCTAATCAAAAATAAGAATCCAACTTTTTTTTTGTAAGAAAGATTAAAAGGAAATAATAGAATAAAAGATTTAATTTAATGGGGTAGTGGTTTACCGCAGTAAGGACAGAATTTCCAGTCAAGGTCTTTCCCACAATTAGGACAAAAATTGGAAGATTCTACACCCTCTCCTTTTGGGATTGGAGGTAAACTTTTTGTAGTTTTTAGCGTCGATGGTGTTTGTTGATCTGTTTGTGTTCTTTTTTCCTCTTTAATATACTTCATCCTCTCTTGAAATGCATGACGTTTTTCGTCTTCTAATTCTTGATTTGACTTCATACCTTCTTCTTTTACCCATCCTACTGCTACTGGTCTCTTAATTTCGCTTGCTGGAACTTTTTCTAATTCTAATTCTTTAGCTTCAGAAATCGGGGCTACAGCTTTCTTTTCTTCTTTTTTAGTAATAGCCTGTTTAGTTAATGCTTGAGTAGTTTTCATAATTTGGTGGGGATTTATATTCGGAATCGCTATCGTTCTTAAAACCCATCCAACTATGAGATTTTGGTTAGGAAAACCAGAAGTGCTCATATCTTCTTCTTTAAAAACATAAGAATCAATGACATTCTTGCCTTTTAGCAAGCGTATAGCCCATTTACCGTTAATAAGCCCTAATTGAATCCTATACGAAGTTCCAGGAATTCCTAGTTGACTACTTAGAGGTTCAAACCCTTTTTCAGGAATAATTACATCAGCTCAATTTATAATAAAATCTAATTAATTGGAAGCAAATCTAATTTGTTGAAATTATAATATTATCATAATTTTTGAGTTTAAATAATTTTATATTTGACTGAAAAAAAAAAGATTTTTTGGGGTTTAATCATAATTGAAGTAAAATTAAATCCAAAAAAATAGACATAAATATAAGATATTGTATAAGCATATCAAAAAAGAATTCAATGAAGTAAAAATATGACAGTATTTATTCCTAAAAATGTTTATTTGACCATTGTTGCAGCTTGTGTAAGATTTGCTAATAAAAAAATACCTAAGGATGTTTGGAAAGAAGTAAGCGGAATTTTTACTGGGAAAATCATAGAAAATGAAAATAAGAAAGATCTTTATATTTCAGCAGCCTATCCAATAATGCATGATACTTTTAATCTAAATGATAGTATTGATGAATATGATCCTCGTACTGTTATTGATGGTTTTGAATATTCTGACGAAGATCATGAATCTTTTGCATTAATTGATGAAGAGGCATTTTCGAAAGGCGAATTCACAGTTGGTTGGTGGCATAGTCACCCTGGATTTAAAGTTATGCTTTCGGGATTTGGAGATCGTAAAACCACTATTTCTTATCAAGCATATAATCCTTTAGCAATAGCACTCGTTTTCAATCCTGATAGATTAAATAGGCAAATTGAACTCCCACAAATAGCAGGTGGTCCAATAAAGCAGTTAAAAAGTGATCCTGGTTTTAAAATTTTTAGAATGGAAGATCCAAATGATAGATATAGTAATTTTTTTGAAATAGAATATAAAATTGAAGGATTTGAGAATAGTGAGCAAATGATAAGAATGGCTCAGAAGCTGGCTATTGATATTACTAATTTTTTTTCTGGTGAAAATATATTTGAAATTTATGAAATATTTATCACTAACAGGATCAACGAGCTGAATTCAAATTTACAAGGAATTGATGAATATTTAGGTACGCTAATTAGAAAAGGGGAGTCTAGTAGGGTGTACGAGGTACTCGAAAGTCAAACTCGAGATATTAGAAAATTCGTTGCTGAAACATTCATCAAAATAGAAAACATTAAACAATTTATGGATTATTTAGAGTATAAAGAACGAGATATCATTATTCCTAAAATAAAAGAAATTCTGTCTAAATGGGACGAAACTATTGAACACTTAAATGAAAAGCTCACAGAGATAGCTAAAAAGTATTAATCCTTGAAAAGAATAATCTACTCTGTTTTTTCTAATTTTCCTATTTCTAATCTATTGTTTAGAGGGAAAATCTTTATTTTAATTATTCACTTTTCAACAATATAAATTAAATAGCTATTGTCGATTATTATGCGTAAAGTTCAATTTCCTTTTGTTGCTATTTTAGGGCAAGATAGAATGAAACTCGGTCTTATATTAAACGTTATCGATCCTCAAATTGGTGGAGTATTGTTAACTGGACAGCAAGGAACGGGTAAATCTACAGGAGTACGGTCTCTCATAGAAGTTATGCCTGATATTAAAGTTGTTAAAGATTGTCAGTTTTCGTGCGATCCAAAATCTCATATAGATGATCTCTGCGAAGAATGTCGCAAAAAAAAAGAAGAAGGAAATTTAGAAACTGAATCTAAAGAAATGAGGCTCGTCAACCTTCCATTAGGCGTAACTGAGGATATGGTCACTGGATCTTTATCTATTGACAAAGTCCTAACTGAAGGAATAAGAAGTCTTCACCCCGGACTTCTTGCTAAAGCTAACAGGGGAATACTCTACATTGATGAGATAAATTTGCTTCAAGATCATATCGTAGATACTCTCTTAGATGCCTCTGCTTCGGGAGTAAATATTATTGAAAGGGAAGGAATTTCGGTTATGCATCCATCTCGGTTCGTGTTAGTTGGGAGTATGAATCCCGAGGAAGGGGATCTTCGCCCACAGATCGCTGACAGACTCGGTTTAGAGGTAAAAATAAAAGCACCAAGAGATGCAAAACTACGCGCTGAAATTACTAAAAGAGTAATTGATTTTGACGATAATCCTAAAGAATTCATTAAAAATTACGAGCAAGAACAAGAAGAGCTAAGAAGAAAAATTGTAAAAGCCCGAGAAATAATTAAAGATGTTAAAATTCCATCATCGGTCTATGAATTTGTATCTAGACTAGTTAACGAATTGGATATTTTTTCGCAGAGAGCAGACATTACATTTATCAGGTGTGCTAGAGCCCACGCTGCTTTTAATGGAAGAACCGAAGTTGCGGAAGAAGATTTAAACGCTGCAATGGATTTAGTTTTCGAACACAGAATAAAGTCGCTTCATTACGAAATGACGCCAGAAGAAGTTAAAGCTAAAATAGTCGAAGTATACGGAAAGATACAAAAAGCTTACGAAGATCCAAAGATATATCAACCAAATAAAGACACTGAGGGACCTTTGAAGCACGACGATACTCCCCAAAAGGAGTTCAAACGTCAATCAGTTGATCCTAAAAAGGTTGATATCCCGGAAACAAAAGAACAGAAGTTGCCTCCACCTAAATACCCAGATAATAAGAAGCGAAACCCTTCACCTTCTGGTGGTTGGAAAGTAAAAGATATTCCAGAATACGACGAACGAGAATTCAATTTCTTTGAGAACGGGGTTGATTCATTGCCATTAATTTATCAGATGGAAACCAAAATGACTTCTGTTTTAGATACCATCAGAAAAGATCGAAAAGTTTCCGATTATGGCGGCAGAGGAATTGGAAGGCGGATTAAGATTGCCTCTTCTCAAAAAGGTAGATATGTATCGTATAGGAGACCCATTAATCGACCCAAAACCATTGCTCTCGATGCAACCATACGGAATTATTTAAAAAACACGATATATAACCAAACAGATATTGAATTTCCAATTAAATTTGACAAGTACGACTTGATGGATAAAATTTACGAGTATCGAGCTCCTTTAGTACTTTTCTTTGTTCTCGATAGCTCAGCTTCAATGTATTATGTAATCAAACAAATGACAGATGTTATTCTTTCTCTCCAGCGAGAAGGCTATAGAAAAAAGGATAAGTTAAGTTTGATTATTTTTAGAGCGAAAGAGGCAATAGTTCTTCAGAAACCTACTGTTTATTTTAAATCTGCTGTAAATAAGCTCAAAAAAGTTGAAGGAAAGTCTTACACTCCTATGGCTGCGGCTTTAACAAAATGTTTAAAATTAATCGACGCAGAAAAACTAAAGAATCGAAATATAATTCCGGTCGTTTTCGTATGTAGTGATTTAGGAGCAAATATATCCTATAAATACCCCGATTTAATCGCTCAGGTTCAATCTGACTACACTTTAATTGTTAACGAATTAAAAGCTTTGACGAAACAATTATCTAAAAAAGGAGCGCATATGGTGGTGTTAGAACCGAAGAAATCCTACGCAACTAGAGCGTTAGGTGTAAATACTTTTGCAGCGGACCAGATAAAAAAGAATTTTAAAAAATACGGAAACGCTGAAGCTTTCCAATTCGATCGAGTTAATCCTAAAAACTTAATTTTAGAACTGAAAAAAATAATTTAAGTTCATAATTAACTTCTTATTATTTAATTAATGAGCAATAAAGAAGAGTTTGTTTTAGTTGCTGGTTTTAACACTCGCCCTTTAGTTTATTCTTTATACAGAGCAGGATATGAAGTGTATGCTGTTGATTTCTTCGGTGATCTGGATCTTTATCCATATGTTGCTGATTGTTTAGTTCTTACTAAAAAAATAAATGCTAATTATGATGTGATTAAAGGTAATTATAGCGAATATCTTCCAGACCTCATTCTAGAACTTTTAGAAAATCATCCTTACATTAATTATCTCGTTATAGGTAGCGGATTAGATGATGCGATAAATGAAAGAGAGCGTATTTTAAAGGAGATACATCGCAAAAAATACAAGATTTTTAATCTCAATAACAGTTTGGATGTAATAAGAAAAAGTAGAAATATAGAATATGTTTTCAATTTTATGCAATATCTAGGATATAAAAATCCATTTACTACATCTTTTGACGATACGAAGCTAAAAATTGACGAACTAAATTATCCTTTTGTTTTCAAGAAAAAAAGCGGTTCTGGAGGAATAAATGTCTTTAAAATAACGGATCGAGATCATTTTCAATTTGTTCTTGACTTAATTAAATCAAAGGAATTTAATCCAAAAGAATGGATAATCCAAGAATATATTGAAGGAAATCCAGTAAGTTGTACTATAATTTCTAACGGAAAAGAAGGTTTAATTGTTTCAATAAACCAACAGTTAATTGGTGACAAATATCTGAATGCTCCGCAAGAATTCATGTATTGCGGTAATGTCGTACCAGCCAGGTTAACCGAGGAAGAAAGAAATCTTATAATTGAAATTTCGTTAAAGTTAACTAGTGAGTTGGGATTGAGGGGGATCAACGGATTTGATTTTGTGTTAAAAAATCATTATCCGTATTTAATGGAGATTAATCCTCGAATTCCAGGTTCTATAAGAGCTTCTGAAGAAGCCTTGAACTTAAATTTATTAAATTTACATATAAAAAGTTTTTTTGAAGTTGAATGGGAGTTTATCAAAAGAACTTTAAAGAGTGTAAAGCAAGAGCGTTATACAACTAAATTGATTTTTTTTGCACCCAAAGAAATTGAAAAAAGCCTAATAAGCAAAATTAACGATTTAGAGCATGTTCACGATAAATCAGAACCGAATAAAAATATTAGTAAATATGAACCCGTTTGTACAATTTTATTTAGCGCTGATACAATTTCTGATTCATATTTAGGTAGTCTAAGAATAGTAGATAAGATTAGAAAGATAATTGGCTGATTTTCTATAGTTATTTGATAATAGCTTTAATCTTTGCTATATAATTTCTTAAAATTTTTTCGTTTCCTTCAGATACTGCTATAGCAAGAATTCTACTCTCATCTAATTCGTGAATTATTATCGATCCATGTTCTCCTCCAATAATAGAGAATTCTAATCCACCATCTAGTAAAACACCTGATAAATTATATATTGCAGAGATCATTGCAGATATAGTTGGTTCTGGCATAGTAGATTGCACTTTAATGGGTAAACCATCCTTAGTCAAAATTGCGATAGCCAACGCGTTCGGAATTGCTCTTTTAATAGCGACAAAGATTTCTTCTTTAATAAGGTCGCTAGTTTCAATAATCGCAGATAATTTTATTGCAAATTTTCTCAATGAATTGATGTAAAAGTCTAACCCTTCAAGCTCAGCTAATTCACGGTCTAAGTAGGCAATAAGTGCCATATAATCAGTAAGAATTGATAAAATTATCCTTTTTTTCCCTGTTATTAAAGTATAAGAGATTTCTTGGTTTAATGAATCGTGCAACATTTTTGAAGATAAAAACACTAAACTACTACTTGCTGCAGAAATTTCAGTTTTAGTCATTGGTATGTCCTCTTTTAACTCACTAACGATGTGGGTGCCCCCATGCGTGGAAATGGAGAGAGAAAGAAGGCTTTTATGATCTTCAATTTCTTTATTTAATAATTCGGATAATTCTTGGTTTAGTATAATTATATTATCTTCTTTAGACATGGAAATCTTCAAATTCTTTAAGTTTTAAATATTAACATTATAGTAATAGGAATCAAATTTAAACATATACTTTTATGAAACCCAGAAATAATGCGTATGTAATAATATTAGCAGCGGGAAAAGCGACGAGATTGAGACCACTATCTAATCAAATTCCTAAGCCATTAATCAACATCAATGGAATTCCGATGATCACTCACATTGTATCTAACTTTAAACAAGCAGGCTTTAATAATTTTATCGTGTTAGTAGGGTATAAGCAGGAGCTAATTAGAGCAGAACTTTTAAAAATTCAAGATATTGAATTACAAATCATTGAACAAGTTAAACAGGTGGGATCAGCTGATGCCCTCTTGCTATGTCTTGACCAATTTAAGGATCTCAAATCCTCAGTATTAACCTTTTTCGTAACTGCCGCAGATATTATCTTTTTCAAAAAAGAAATCAATCTAATGTATTCACTGTATTGTAATTCTAAGGCAGATATAATATTGAGCTTGATGAAATCAAAAGATAAAGACATTGCTCGCGGACACGGAAATGTTAAAATTTTTAAGAATTCAGATATAATCAATGATTCAAATTCAAATCGAGGATTAGATATTGTAGATATTATAGAAAAACCAAGAATAGACCAAATTTTAAGTGATTATTATTCGCTTCCGCTCTATATTTTCAATCAAACGATTATCAAAAATTTAACAGACATAGATATTTCTACTCGTGGAGAGATAGAGATACAAGACGCAATTAAGAAATCTATTCTGAACGGATCTCGAGTAAGAGGAATAAAAATAATTGATCACGATGTGACATATGAGAATGTAGGCAGTTATCATATAACTTACTTAAGTGATATAGAAAAAATGAATGAAAGATTTCGAGAAATTAAAAGAAGAAAGAAAATTTAAAAAGATCGATTCTATAAAGTAAGCTTTTTTATTCAATTTTACAACTCTTGAGTGAATTAAAAATATCAATTAGCTAAGAATTAAAAAGCATTTCTTTTATTATATTTCTTAAAATATAAAGAAAATTCAAGTTTTTTGAGATCAGAAAAAATGGTTCTATCATGAGTGATCAACTGAAAAAAGTGACGGATCAACTGAAAAAGGCATTGAGAAAGTTCGAGGAATATGATTTAAAATTAAAGAGCAAAGAAGAACTTATCAATAATTTAACCCAATCTTTAGAACTAAAAGAAGATCAGATCAAAACGATGATAGACTCGATGAATTTAAAAGAACAGCACAATGACACATTAAATATGTCATTGCAAATAAAAAACGAGAAAATTAAAGATTTGGAAAAGAGTATTAGAACTCTAAATGAAAAAATAAACCTATTAAATTCCTCTACTGTTGAAAAAGATCTTATTACTGAGAAAAATGATGAATTAGAAGAATATCAGAATAAACTGGACATTTTGAAGGGAGAGTTAGAAAAACAAGAAGAGGATCTTGATGCGTTAGAGGCGGAAAACGAAAAATTAAGAAACGACCTTGCTTCGAGCTCAGATCCTCAAATCATTGATTGGACATATGTTGAAATACCTAAAGATTCTATATTGATAAAAATTCGAGAGATACTCTCTCATGCTGTTCATACTGTTACTATTGCGGTTCCTGACATTAAAGATTTACAAGATCTGCACTTATATGAAGTAAGGTCTTCCGTAAATATGAAAATTCAGTGTTATATCGATCCTAGTCTTGAAGATGACGAACAACTACTCATGGAGTTTGAAAGCCTTGATAATATAAGTATTCGAATGTATGAAGACAAAGATAGATTTTTAATTGATCGCGATGGAGAAGAACTATTATTTGGTATATGTGGGGAAAGTGAACATACCAATTTAGTGATCCACACAAAAGATGTGAAACATCAAAGATTGCTACGAAGCCTCGTTATGGAAGGGTGGTTACGAGCAAGAAAATTAGATTGATGTAATCCCATAAACTAATATTTAATTATATTTCGATAAAGGATCTTCTTCTTTTTTTAAAATGTGCAAAACGGTTAAAACCAATATCTTTTAACATTTTTGTTATGCTCTTAAATTCGTAAGCTACTTCTTCCGGTTTGTGAGCATCTGAACCTAATAAAATAGGGATATCTAAATCGTAAATATGTTTTATAATGTCTATGTTAGGATATTGTTCCTTAGCTTTTTTTCTTAAGCCACTTGTATTAATTTCAACAGTAAGATCATTTTTTTTTACCAATCTAAGAGTTTCAATAGCTTTTTCCATTATATTATCTTTATCCTTTACTTTTTTATCAAATTTTTTTGGTAAATCGAAATGAGTGACAACATCTAATTCAAATGTGGGGGATTTAATCATGTCTTGTAAAGAATTATAGAATTCTATATATATTTCATCGTTAACAGAATATTCTTTATATTTGTTTAAGAAACGCCCGTCATCGAAAGCGAAAGTGCCTGCTTTTCCGAAAAGAACATGAACGGACCCTAAAATGTAATCTAGTTTATTGATATATTTTTTTAGATATCTATTGAGGACATAGTCTTGATGTTTGAAGTAATCAATCTCGAACGCAAACCTAACACTTATTTGATCTAGATATTTCTCTTTTAGATTTTCTAACTCAAGGAAGTAAATCTCCAAATCGTATAAGGGCATTGCATATTCTTCATATGGGATTTGTTCAAGAGAAGGGAGTTCTGATCTTAAATATTCATATGGAAAATGATCACTTATACCAATTACATTTAAATCAAAATTAATAGCCTTTTTTACGTAATCTTCGATACTCCCAATCGCATGTCTGCAAAGAGCGTTATGAGTATGCCAATCTTCGTATCGCATTTTGATATAAGCTTAGTATTAATGGTTTTATTCTACTATTTAATACAATTAACTAAATTAGATAAAATTTTTGTTAAACTGTTATTAAAGGGAAATTTAATTGAATTTAAAGAGAAACAATATGAAGGAAACTACGAAGTTTCTGAAGTTAATTTTTATAATGAAAATTAAGAATTTTTTTCTTACTTTACGACAATAAATATTTAATATTGTTTATATTCATAAGGCAAAATTTTTTAAGAGCGAAGAAGAATTAAGATACTTATTACAAGCATTTTTTTAATGGGTGAGAATATTTTGAGTACTGTAAAAAAATCAAATTTAAATATTAGTGAGTTATTCAAATCAGATGAAAAGCTTACCTTTTTAGTTGGAGCAGGAGCTTCAGTTGATTCACCATCTCAATTACCCTCCACTAGTAATACGATGAAAGCACTAATTAGATTCTCCTGTACTAAATCTGAGGTTGAAAAAATCTTAAATATTCAAGGTTTAAGCTTTGAGACTTTATTAGGAATTATACTAAACTCGCTCAATGATGATTTAAAAGTTTTAGATTTTTATTTAGAAAACGATAAACCTAATATCACACATTTTGTTTTAGGTGAAATGCTCAAAAAAGGGCACTTTGTTATAACAACAAACTTTGATTTTTTAATTGAGCATGCTCTAATTCAAACACACTATCCTAAAAAAAAAATAATCCCCGTTATTACTGAAAGAGATTATCAAAAGTTCAGTGATCCAGAAAAGTTGTATAAAAACAAACGAATTCCAGTTTACAAACTTCACAGCTCTCCCAAAAATATTATCACCGGAGAAGATACCAGTAATTCTTTTATTAATACCTTAAAGCTAATTGGATCAAACCAAGATAAAAACAATATCATTCAGTTAGAGCCGTTCAAAGCCCAAGTGTTAGAACGGATTTCAAATGAACGTTCACTGATTATTATTGGGTACTCGGGTAAGAATGATTACGATCTTATTTCGACTCTTAAAACTATGAAAGGATTGAAAAACTTGATATGGATCAATCACATTGCCAAAAGTAAAACAAAAGGAGACCTCTACGAATATAACAAACCCGAGAGTAGGGATTTAAGCAATTTGGATGATTTAGATCAACAACTTATCGAAATTAAAAGATTAAATGAATCAGTTAATGTATTTCGGTTAAATACTAATACACCTAAATTTCTAGAGAATCTTTTAGATAAAAAAGAGGAAATCAGTAAGGAAAAATTTGAATTGAATTTAGCTGATTGGCTCAAGGCTACAATTAATGAGCCATCTGAATTAACCAAACTATTTATATCTAATAAGATTTATTTTGAAACTAAGAACTATTCCGACGCTCTCAGGTGTTTGGAGAGACTTTATAAGTTAAATGACGAATCTGGAGATAGTCATTGGAAAGCAATAACTTCAATGGAAATGGGGATAATTAACTATGAACAATCAAAATACGGGGATGCATTAGATTGGTTACGCAAATCTTTACAAGTTCAAATTAAATCTAAATTATTGCCGGAACGAGCGTTTATTTTTAAATACATAGGTCTTGTGCATCAAGCACAGAGAGAATATTCAGATGCGATAAAAAATTTTGAGTTAGCACTGAAAGAAATTGAAAAAATTAAAGACCTCAAACAAAAGTCGGATATATACAACAATTTAGCCGTACTTTATCAGGAACAACATAAATATGAAGAAGCTTTGATGTATTTCGAATCAGCAATAAAAATTAACGAGAAATTTGAAAATCTTAGTAAGAAAGCGCTAAATTTGAAGCTTAAAGGGAGAGTCTATTATTCAAAAAAAAATTTTAGCGAAGCTTTAAGGTACCTTCAAACTGCTTTAAAAATTTCCGAACAATTAGAAGATCTCGAACAAAAAGCAGAGATTTTGAATATAATTGGACGTGTAACTCATGAAATTGGAGATTCTCTTACTGGGTTGGAGAAATGTAATGAGTCACTTAAACTTTACAAGCTTTTGGGGGGAATTGAAGGAAAGTTGGACGCCTTAAACTCTATAGGAATCATTTATAGGGATCAATGGAATTACCCCAAAGCACTTGATTGCTTTGAAGAGGGATTTCAAATAGCCGAGAATTTAGGAGATGTCAAATTAAAAGCCAGATTTTCGCGCCAATTAGGGATGATTTTTCAAAATCAGAATAAATACTTTGATTCACTAAAATGGTTTGAAGATTCTTTAAACCTTTATAACCAAATTGGAGAAATTCGAGGAGAAGTTGATGTTCTTATAAATATGGGGTTAATATATAAAGAACAGAAATCTTATTTAAAAGCGCTAAAGAAGTTTGAGAAAGCTCTGGAAATATATAATCAACTAGAAGATTTAAAGAATAAGGCTTCCACATTAATAACTATTGGACAAATTTATCTTGATCAAAGAAAATTCCCAGAATCATTTAAAAACTTTCAAGAAGCTCTTCAGCTTTACGGGATAACTGATAATCCTGAAGGGATAGCTGAGACTTTAAAAAATATTGGGAATTTCTATGCTGAACAAGCTAATTTTCAAGAAGCACTTAACAGATATAAAGATGCTTTAGAAATTATTAAAGATACTGGAAAAACAGAAAAAAAGTCTGATATACTTAACATGATGGGATTAATTTTTCAAGATCAAGGCGATTATTCTCAAGCTAAACAAAAACTCGAAGAAGCATTAGATCTCTATAGAAAACAGAATGATATGGAAGGACAAATCGATAGTCTTCATTTAATTGGAATAAATTATCATTATATAGGAGAAAATGAAACGGCTTTAAAGAAGTTTGAAGAAGCTATAAAAATTGCTGAACAAATTGGTAACTTACATAAGAAAGCGATGTGCTTAAACATAACTGGTAAGATTTATCGGGAACAATGGGATTTCATAGAGGCTTTAAAGCGCTACGAAGAATCGCTATTGATTGCAGATCAACTAGGACATTTAGAAGAACAAGTGGAAATTCTTAGTGTTATAGGAGAAATATATCAAACCCAGAAGCATTATCCCGAAGCGGTAAGAAGATATAACGAGGCAATATATGTCGCAGAAAGTTTAGGAAACCTTGAAATTAAAGCCAATATCTTTACGAGTATAGGGGATATCTACTACGACGAAGATAATTATCTCGAAGCGCTAAACCTATATGAAGAAGCTTTGAATATCGACGAACAACTTGGAAATATGAAGGGAAAGGCGTATAGGCTACTTTGCATAGGAAAAATATTCTTTATCCGAAAAAAATACAAAGAGACATTGGATAGATACAAAGAAGCTCTAGAGCTTGAGGAACAACTAGGTAATCTTACAAACCAAGCGGTTACTATACGAAAGATTGGAGAAATTTTTATGGCTCAAGAGCATTTTCAAGAAGCATTAAAGTGGTATGAAGATGCATACAAGCTTTTTGAAGAAATTGAAAACTTAGAAGGAAGTGCAGATTGCTTTGAGAGTATTGGATTAGTGTATCAAGAATTAGATAAATATCCTGAAGCTTTAAAGTGGAATAGTGAAGCACTTAAAATATCTGATCAAATTTATGACGACGAGAGGAAAGCTCGAATTTTATGTAGAATAGGTGCTCTTTTTCATAAACAAGGTGTGTATAAAGATGCCTTTAAACGTTATAATATCGCTCTCGACATATTTGATAAAGTAGGAGACTTAATAGGGAAAACATATTGTTTTAATAAGGTAGGCCTTATATACCAACAAAGAGGAGATTATACCGAGGCTCTTAAATGGTACGACCGAGGAACAAAACTTTTTAAAGTATTAGGACCTTCAACTGAAAGAGCAGAGAATTTGTATAACACCGCAATGATCTATAGGGATCAAGGGCTATATCTCGACGCTTTGAAAACCTTTGAAGAATCTCTCAATATTGATAATGAGCTTAAAAATTTCACCAGAAAAGCAGAAAGCCTTAAAAACATTGGATTAATTTATCTTGATGAGGGTAATTATCCCGTTGCATTAAAGCGCTTTGAGGAAGCTAACCAAATAGCTGAGAAAAGCGAAGATAGACAATCCAACGCTAAATACTTAAATAATATTGGTTTAGTATTTCTTTATCAAGGAAAATACACCGAAGCATGGAAAAAAAGCAACAAAGCCCTTGAAATTTACAAAGATCTTGAAGATAATGTAGGAATAGCGGATTCATATTACAAATTAGGGTTGATATATGCTGATCAGAAATCGTACGCTGAAGCCTTAACCAATTATCAAAATTCGTTAACAACTTTAATACAAGCAGGCTTTGAAAAATTGTCATTAGCAAAAGTCTTAAAATACAACATAAGAATGATTAAAGCTAGAATAAAGTAACTTTATTTTTTAAATACAGAAATAATCATACTACCATATTGATACCAAATCTATATTAAAAATAGAGAGTGAAAAAAATGAAATCTATAAAAAAAAAAATAATCATTTTATTCGTTATTTTATTAGCAATCCCGGTAGTAAATAGCTATTTAAGCACTGTTAAAATTGCTTCGTTCAAAAATATTAATCGGTCTAATGATTTTGGAACCTTAAAAACCTCTACAACTTATACAGACCCAATTATAATAGATGATGATAATCCATTATTGGATTGGGCAAATAGAAGCGCTGAAGGAATATGTATTGGTTCAGGAACATCTGGAGATCCTTATATAATTAGTAATGATGTTATTAATACAACAGGCGCTTATGGTTTTTTGATAAAAGATTCACGAAAATTTTTTAAAATTCTGAACTGTAATGTTGTTACATCCTCAACATATGGAATTGCTCTCTATAATACAACAAATGGTATAGTCGAAGACAACCAATTGTCTAATACTTCTTTTGGAATGGACATTAATAACTGTTCTGATATAATTTTCAGAAATAATAATTGTTCCTTCCTTGGGACAACTGGAATACTCGGTTCAGATTCAAAGGATTTATCCTTTTATTCAAATATTGCAAATAACAATACAAATTATGGATTCAACCTTGATAACCTGGAAAATTGCATTTTTGAGGGAAATACTGTGAACTATAACAGTTTTTCTGGATTAAGATTCATGACATGTAATTTATTAACGATTACAGGCAATATTGCCAATGGTAATTATTATGGGATAAACTATGGTGCCTCTGACAATTCATCTATAAAAGATAATACTTGTGAGGATAATTCTAATACGGGAATCTATTTAGATAACAGCGATTATTGTTCAGTTTCTGGGAATAAAGTTAAGGATAACGCAGTATTTGGGATCGAACTAATGATTTGCAAAAATAATACAATTATTGATAATGAAGCGTTTGGCAACATTTTCAGTGGGATAAGATTGTTTGGCAGCAATGACAATAGACTAGAATCTAACAATTGTAGCCATAATGGAGAAGATGGTATTGGAATCTTTGCTGGCTCTCGGCGAAATGTTATAAAAGGTAACATTGCATCACATAATAACCTGAGTGGTTTTTTTTTGTTTATAGTTACTGAGCATAATCTTATTTACGACAATATGGCGTCTAATAACTTACAACACGGAATATATATGAGTGGTTCGGACTCTAATCTTATTACATCGAACAACGCAAATAATAACACGCTAAACGGAATTCAGCTATATTTAAGCAACAGCAATAGCATTACTTCAAATAAAGCGTCTAATAACTTACTAAACGGAATATCTATGAGCGAATCAGATAATAATCTGATTACAATGAATACTGCAAATGGAAATACTCTAAACGGAATTTTTCTGTTTTCAAGTTTTGGTAATATTATTACCACAAACACAGCCAATCACAATGTAAACGGTACGAATTTAGTTTCAAGTGACAACAATATCATTTTTAGAAATAATTTAGCAAACAATATGTACTGCTACAACGAAACTAATAGCTTTGGTAATATTTACGAAGAAAATATCTGTACCGCTCCATCCGTACCCGTATCTGGATTAGATCCATTCGTTCTGGGAATGATTATTGGGTTAGCTATCGGGTTAGGAGCTCTTGCTCTGGTGGTAATCTTCAGTCTAGTAAGAGGAAGGAAGAAATAAAATCTAATCTTTTTTTATTTTTATATAATTTATTTTATTTACCTACAACTCCAACATATATAGTAGTTTCATTTTTTCCATCTATACCTAAAAAGTTGTTTAACTCATCGTCATATATAGCTCCTATCGTACAGGCACCCAAATTGAGCGCTTCTGCAACCAAGTAAAAGTTTTGACCTATATGCCCCGCGTCTAAATATATGTATCTGTAACACCTTTGAAGGTATTTCCATTGAGAACGAGCGATCACAGCCGTCCAAACAAAGTTTACTGCCGATGTATATGCCATGGTTTGATCAAGGCACCCTTCAGCTACTTTACTCCTAAAATCTCCTTCTTTAAGCATATTAAGTGAGTGTTCTTGAATATCATAATGATAAAGACCTCTTTCTACACTGGACACATTATTAATTACAGGGTAAATTTCGATAGGATATAACCCCCCGCTGAAGGAACTGTTCTAAAAGCATATTGTGGAAAAATTCTATTTAATCCGGACATACCAAATAGAAATAAACTAAGGTCCATCATAGTTAACGGTTCCATGCTAAAACTTCTGGTCGAATGTCGATTTTTAATTATGTTCCAAAATTTAATAGATGGATCAAATTTAGGCTCGGGTAGCTTTATTTGTTTAATAGCGTTTGAATATATTTTATATGTTTCAGGTTTCTTTCCCCAGTTGAGCATATGTCTAGGTAAATTATATCTTATATACTTAGATTTCTGCTGAAAATTGTCACCATACCTTTCAAAATCCTTTTCCATAAGATGAATTGACATTTCTAAAATTAAAAATATTCAAGTTATAATTCAAAAGAAATTTGGAAAAATTTTCTTCTCGTTATGAATAGTTACTTTTTCTACAGTCAAAAAAGCAGACAATGAATTGCATATTTCAAGGATTTCCTCAATAAATTTGCGTTATGGGCTAAAAATTTTTAAGTAACTCGCGCTTTTTGAACATGTATTTTATTTGTTCCCTCATTGGGGTTAAATTTGCAAGTTGTACTATTGATTTATCAGATTGTTTTGCCTTTAACCACTTATTTTTTTGTGTAGCAAAATTCCTCTGCTCTATTGATATTCTTTTAACCAATTGATTCAAATCGTATTCATCTGCTATTTCTAGAGCTTTGGTTAATGTTTCTTGAGCTTTTTCCCAATCTAAAGCTAATATATCGAATTTTATTTCTAAAAAATGGGATTCAACTAATAAGCTATGTAATTTTTGATTGATGGCAATAGTCAAGATTTTATTAATATATAGTTGTATCCGATCCAATAATTCTAAATTACTGGTTTTTTCAAGTTCAATCAAACATAAATCGCAAAGATGAAGTATAGCATCTATGCTTATCTCGTGATTATAAGATTCATCATGAACTAACCTTTTCAATAATTCTTCAGCTTTAGCGGTATTTTTAACTCGTGGATTAGTTTTCAGAAGTAAAGCCTTACTTAAGCGATAGAAACAATTAATTTCTTTATTCGGTTCTAGATTCTTGATTTTTTTTAAATAACTTAAATATCCCTCTGATTGTTTAAAATCGCCCGATTCAAGAGTTACCCTAAATATCGAATAAATAACATGAGCTATAACGCTTGTTGCATCTAATTTTTCTAAGATTTTCAAACTACGCTCAAAAAAATTCTGTGATTGCAATAAATCTCCCTTAGCATAATAAACTTCTCCAATATTGTCAAGAATTCCAGCCAAATCTCTTTTACAATTCATCTTTGTAGCAATCTCTAATGCTTGTTTATAATAGAACAACGATTGATCTAAATGGCCTTGACCTAATTTCACAGTGCCGATTGCACTATTTATTCGAGTGAAATATCTATTAAAACCATTTTTCCCGAGAGATAATGCCTTTTCCAAATAATCTAATGCTCTTATTAGTTCACCTCTCATAAATAGGATGTATCCATAATGATAGAAAATTCGCATGATATTTGAGATATTACTGTATTGTTCTCCTAAAGCAATACTTCGTTTCAGAAAGTAAGTTGCGTTGTCAAATTCTCCTTTCCTTGAATAAACCATGGCTTTTATACATAAAAATGTAGCCTTGATTGCTCCCTGGGTTTTTACTTGTAATTTTGGAATCTTTTTGAACAAATCATCACAATTCACTATAACATCAAATGCTTTTACTTGTTTACCCAACCAAGCTAAAGATTCAGAAATAACCATAGAAGATATGATTTCCGACGAAATAATTCTTATTAGCATAATGTTTGCTAACAACGAAATAGGAACCATTGAACCAATTAAAGAAATTGGCGAAATTGCTAAGAAACACGATGTTATCTTCCATACTGATGCAGTTCAAGCGTTTGGGAAAATACCTATTAATGTTGATGAGATGAATATAGATTTACTTTCTGCTTCAGCTCATAGATTTTTTTTACAGAAACACAGCACGAAAGAAAGAAGACGATACATGGGAAGATTACTACTTAGCTCCTTCGCTAAATATTTACTACGAAGACGATCCTTACAGCTTTTCCAAAAAATCTTATCCCAACAATGTCTTTTATTACACGAATATCCATACTCTCTATTCCAATAAAGTCGAACCGATTCCCATATTCAAAGTGCTTCGCAAACAAAAGCAATACACCGAAATTCAAAACATTTACACATTAGAAGTCGTAAAACTCTTATCAACTCCTCATCATAAAATACACGGCATTCACTTTTCCGCAGAAATCAATCCTGATCGACCTCAAAAACCGTCTCGAATCGATTATTTTTTAACGCCTCAATCATCATCAGGAGGTAAAAAGTAAAAATGGCAAATAAAAGATTAGCGGAACGATTTGAAAATTTAGAAGGGGAAATGAAAGTAATTACGATTAACGTCCCTAGTAAGTGGTTAGAAGAGTTTACGAGATTACAAGATGAGGGGTTA
>JAUWZR010000137.1 GCA_030615235.1 Promethearchaeota archaeon | reverse complement strand
TCATCTTGAATATTTTTTGTTGGCTCGATTTTTCCCTCGTCTAACAATTTTTTGATATATTCGACTATGTGAATTATTTTTTTATCAATTTTTATGCCTATACTCTCGTATCTTTTAGTAAGCGTTAATACACATCCAGGGCAGTCTGAGACGATAATTTCAGCACCCGTTGATTCAATTAAGCTCTTATTTTTTTCAGCAAAATTTTTTGCTGTGGTAAAATCTCTTATATTAAATGATGGACCTCCACAACAAACCTTACTGTCAAGATTAGTAGAGAATTTAATTCCTGCTTTTTTCAATATGTTCATATTAGCTTTTATAACTTCTGGGAATTTCATTGATTCACATCCAAGGTAGTAAAACACATCATCATCACCATCAGATTCGATATTCTCTATTCCATTTTCTTTATAAGTTTCGTAGATGTTGTATCCTTCGATGGTATTTGATTTTTGTAAGTTTTCAATTTGTTCTTTACAATATTCCGGCATTAAACCTTTATCATTCAAATCGTCTCTAACAGTTTCCAAGAGAGAAACTACTGAGAATTCATAAGGACACCATACTTTGCAGTTTTCCTCATTAGTACACGTGTACATAAGATCTATGAATGGTTTATTTTCTTCTTTTGTTGGGTCTATCTTTCCAACCGAAAGGTAATACCCAATTCTTGCTTTATAAGAAGGGCTCATAGTTTCAGTTTGAGAGGCTTGAAGTGTCCCACAATCAAATCTACATGCATTAGGACATAGCATACATTTAATAAGATCATCTATATTCGCTTTAACTTCTTCTACGGGGTAGAAATTCTTCCTTTTAGTACGAAAATTTTTCATTAAAATGGATCGGGTTTGTCTATCAGCCTTACTTATAAATGGAAGCATCCATTTGTACTTTTTTAAAGTTTCAAAAACACTCATTTAGTTTTCGCCTCCTTTCCAGGTTCTTACGTATGTTTTACCCGGGTTTAAAATATTATTCGGATCGAGTAACTTTTTAATTTCTCTCATTGTATTCATGGCATCGCCCCATTCTTGCTCCATCCAGTGTGATCTATTAATACCAATCCCATGATGATGACCTATAGAACCTCCGGCATCCAATACAGCCTTAATTGTCGTGTCCCAACACTCTTGATAAAAATCTAAGTCTGTATTTCCTTTTGGGGGCACTCCACCCCAAGAAAAATAAATTCCAACACCATTTGGATAAAAGTGTGAAGCGTGAGCAGTTATCATTATTAATCCTTTAACTTTATTCATGGATTCTAAAACAGTATGGTATATATTTGCCGCGTTTTCCCATAATGAAGCTACTTCAACAGTTTCAAAAACTATTTTATAAGGAGGCATAGTAGATGTTTCTGTCACTCTAAATCTGGTGTTTAACCAGTGCTCTACAGGAAGATCTCCGCAATCGATACCCGATTCTTTTATACACTTCTCTCTAGTAATATCCTCCTCCAAATCAACTAATTTTTTAATACCTTCACATATAAATACAACCATAACTTTATCTTTTGCCTTTTCTATATCGGGAAAATGTCTCATTGTTTCAAATTGATCATAAATTCGAATTACCGCAGGAAATATATGTTCTCTTAATATTTGTCTAATTGCTTCGAGCGAATCCTCAAAAGTAGGGAAGGCATAAGATATTAAGCTTCTTTTTTCGGGGTATGGCCAAATTTTAAGTGTCGCCTTAGTAACAATTCCTAATGTACCTTCCCCTCCAATAAATAATTTATCAAGTTGGGGTCCTGTTGAAGCACGAGGAATACTTTTAAAACTAATGAGTTTACCTTCAGGTAATACTACTTCCATACCCAGTACAATATCTTCAATTTTTCCATATTTAGTACTAAATTGACCTGCAGCCCTATGAGCAATCCAACCCCCTAAAGAGGACATCCGAATCGATTGGGGAATATGTCCTGTAGTATATCCTTTAGCATTTAAAAATCTTTCGAGATTCATCCCATTTATTCCAGCTTGAGCAGAGACTGTTAGATTTTTATCGTTTAACTCAAGAATTTTATTAAATTTTTTCATGTCAATAATGATTCCACCACGTGTGGCAATAGCTCCTCCTACAACGCCAGATCCTTCAGCATACGGTATAACAGGTATTTTTTCTTTGTTTGCATATATTAAAATTTCAGATATCTGCTCAACAGATTCTGGCCAAGTAATAATATCCGGTAAACCCGCTATTTTACCTTGAATCGTCCAATTAAAAGCGATGAGCGAAGAATCCTTGGTGTACGCTAAAATATCAATAGGTTCGATCGAAACATTCTGTTTACCTATTATTTCTGTTAATTCAGAAACGATCTTCGCTTTATTTTTAATATCAATACGATCATTCTTATATATCAATTCAAATTCGTCTAACTTCATGTAATCATTTAACCCATTCTAGTTTTATTATCTAAATAAATGAAAAGAGATAAATTAAAATTTCTACTTTCAAAAAACAGAATTTTTCAATTCTCATCCTAATGAGCATTGAAACTGTTTTCTAATAATATGCATCTCCAGTAATTCGATTAATCTTCAAATGGCGAAATCTCGCTTGAACCCTATTTAATTCAGAACTTGATGATAATTTCTGCACAACTTCAGGAGGAAATAAATATTCTGCCATTTTAAGAATCATTTCTCGCGTTTCAATGCAATTAAATAATTTTAAATTTTCAAATGAGTAAAGTAACTCAGATATTAGGTCGAAATTGGTATCTTCTGAGAATTCTAAAAGCTCTAAATTTCTATAAATTCTTGATATAATATTCTCCAATAAACCGAATTCTTTCAATTTCTCTAATGAATTTCTCATATAATTACAAAACACTACATAATATGTCGCTTCAGAGGATACAAAGCCGTCTCTAAGTTGTTTGATTCCCTCAGGAGTTATTCTTTTCTCCAATTCTTCTAATATTGCATATATATTTTCGTCGATGTTTCTCGCATGAATAAAACTATAAATTTTCAAAATAACAACTAACTGGGAGGTTTCTAGGTTCTTCAAAGAAGATGAGTTAAAAAATTTCGGATCTATCTCAACTAACTTATTAAGCTGTTCATTTGTAAGCCAGAGCCCCATGTATTGTGTCGATTTTAACAGATAATACACTCCATCAGTGGCTTGTATTAAAGGGGCTTCAAATTCGTCGATCCCTTCTTCGTACAAATTCAATAAAAATTCTTTAACCTTTTTTTTATCTAACTTTATGTTTAACTGATCCGCTAAGTACAACCCACAATAATAGAGATCTGGATTTCTCAATGTAACTAAAGGTATTGTTATCAACCATTCATCCATATTGTTCGAAATATAGTTTTTTATGTGAGTGAAATCAAATTTTTTTTCTAAGTGGAAAAAGCTAATGATTCGATAGGTTAAGTAAAGGAGTTGTAATTTTTCTTTTGGATCTGGCAGATCCTCTAAAAGCTCAATTTTTTCTTTATTTATTTCTAATTTCTTTTCAAGCTTATCTTGTATTTGAAGATACTTTTTTAAATGTTCTTTCTTTTCGGGGTATTTATTCATTAAATCTTTTAAATTTTTTAATTCTACAATAAATTCTAAGCTCAAGAAGTTAGCTGACTTTAAATTTAGCACAAATTGGGTTACATTTTTAATATCAACTAAATAGTCCACAATTTTCTCTAAAAAAATCTCGTAAATTATTGGAGCTAATTTTAGATCATATACCCGATGAATCGAAGAGAAACAACCAATTTCAGTTTGACAAATGTTAATAAAAGGATCCAAAAAGGCGCTCTCTAATTCTCCTTCCTCAAATCCCATTTTCAGTAAATTTGTTTTGATTATTTCTAAAAGTTTAGGAAATGAATTATCTAAATCATCAATGCATAACTCATTTGTTTCAGCGAAAACATTAATCTTTTCGTGAAAAAATTGGTCTACTCTGTTAAAAAGAGAATCCTCATTTTCTAAGTATAAGCTAGAAATGTTCAACAACCCTTGAAAAATCATTGACAACTACTCGAAATTTTAATACCAGTTTTGCTATACTCAATATTTTTAATAGAATATATGGAGAACAGAAATTAATATTTTATTCTTATTTTTTATAGCAAAATGAAAATATTTGTAGATTATTGTCTAATTGAGCGGTTATATTTAAGTATGAAATTTATCAAAAGATAATATAAATAATAGTATCTTAAAGTTTTTGATATAAAATTTATAATTTTAATTCATAATAAAAACCCTTCTGTAAAAATAAAGATTTAATCATTTGGATTTTTACCTTAATGGATATTTAAAATTTGAAAAAATTACTTCATAAAATTTAAAATTTAAAAAAAATCTATATTTATATAAGAAAAATATTAAGGCAAAGATAAAAAATATGACATCAAATATATTTGGTACTTCAGGCATAAGAAAGGTGTTCCAAAATTATAGCGAGACAGATCTCATGTTTACGCCGCAAATGGCTTTAGATGTGGGATTGGCGTTGGGTACTTATTTAAAAGGCGAAGGTATTGTAGTTATCGGGAAGGATATTAGAACTTCTGCTTTACCAATAGAATATTCATTAATTTCTGGGATTTTAAGTACGGGATGTAATGTGAAAACATTAGGAATTGTATCTACGCCCACATTAGCAATGTCTTTACGATATCTAAAAGGGGATGCAGGTGTTGAAATCACGGCCTCCCATAATACTCCTGAATACATTGGGCTTAAGTTATGGAATCCTTCAGGTATTGGGTATTCCCACGAGCAAGAAGAAGAGATTTCGCGAATATATGACGAGAAGAATTTTCTTGATATCAAATGGGATCAAATTGGAAGAGTTACTCAGGTTAATGATGTTAACGATAAACACATTTCAGATATAATGGATCGTATAGGATTTGATGGGAGTAAACTTAATGTTATAGTTGACCCAGGAAACGGAGCGGGATGTGAAATTGTCCCTAAACTATTAAGTGCTTATAATGTAAATATTATTACAATCAATGCACAAATGGATGGCAAATTCCCTGGAAGGCATTCAGAACCTAGCGAAAAAAATTTAATTCAGATTTCCAAATTTCTGAAAATTTCAACACAAGAAGATATTGGAATAGCGCTAGATGGGGATGCTGATAGAGTTATTTTCTTAGATGAAACTGGTGAAATTGTCGATCCAATTAGATTATTAGCCCTCTTGGCGAAAAATTATATACAAAATAATAAAAATAAAATTTCTATGAATGATATGAAAATATCTACGCCTGTAAACTCATCTAGCTTAATTGAAGATGTGTTAGAACCACTAGGTTGCCAGATAATAAGAACTGAAGTCGGAGATATTCAAGTGGCTCAAGCTTTACAGGAGAATGGGGGGTTCTTAGGTGGAGAAACCTCAGGTACTTATATTTGGCCCAGCTTCCATTTAGGCCCAGATTCAATAGTCACAATCGGAATAGTATTGCAAATGATGGTCAAAACAGGAAAAAGTTTAATAGAATTATTGAAAGAAATTCCAAAATATCCCTATTACCGTAAACAACTTCAGCTTGTAGAAGATATTCCCTTTACTGATGAAATTAACCAAAAAATTATTGCTGAGATGAAAGAGAGCTTCGATTCTATGGGAAAAGAATTAAAAACTATTAATAAAATGGACGGTTGTAGATTCGATTACAATGATGGATGGATTTTAATAAGACGTTCGGGAACAAGTCCATATTTAAGAATCTCTGGTGAATCTAACATAGATATAAATCAATCAATTGAAATGAATAAAATAGCAGAAGAAAAAATGAAGAAATTAAATTTAATATAAAGTTTTTAATAGACTTTTATTTTTTTTATTGATGTTAATTGTTTCTAATTTCTATTTCTATTCCTTTTTGTTCAAGCTTTTCTTTGTTAACAAGGAGTTCTCGACTGGCGATTTTGTCTAATACATAAGTCAGGTTACCCCCTTTTTTCGAATAAATTTGCCCATAAGAAATTGGAATATCTGGGGTTGGATCATTTAATAACGATTTGGTAACTGACTCAACCTTACGTTCGCCATTAGCCAATAATAAAACTGCCTTTGCTTTATATACCAATTCAGCCCCCATACTAATTGCATACCTGGGGGATTCATCTTTAGTAGTGAAATGACCATCCTTCACAGCATTATCTACAGTATTGTCATCAAGTTTTACTAATAAAACATTACTACCTTCAAATGGGATTCCCGATTCATGAAAAGCAACATGACCACGACCTCCAACGCCTATTATATGTAAATCAATACCACCAGCATCTGAAATTTTTTGAGCATACCCTTCTAATATTGTTTTTTGAATCCACTTTAAATATTCTGAGGCTGGATTTTCTTTAATAGATATTGATTTACCTGCATCAGTACCCAATTCACTCCAGTCTTCTGGATGTGCATCAAGTTCATTTACTAATTGTTTTTGATCAATCAAACAACCATAAGGGACCGAAGTCTCGATGAATTTTTTGTCAAGAAGCCCAAAAAATTCTTGAATCATAAAATAACAATAACTCTCTGGATGTAGCATTCGTTGTTGAGGGTTTTCACCAGGGAGACCTACATATTCATCAAGGTTAAAGCTACGAATCCGAGTATTATCAATTTCACCAGAATTAGCCATCCGAGCTAAGTTTTTATACATACCGGTAGGTGAATTTCCCGTTGCTAGCCCAAAAATGAATTCTTTTTTTTCTTCTAATGTTTGTTTAATAATCTCTTTCACTATTTCAGCTGCTACTTCACTCATGTGATTAAAATCTCTTGCTATAATAACATTAATAGTCATAATATTTTCCCTGTTACAAATCAAAGTTTAACATTAAAAAATATTACTTCAAAATAAAAATTAATGTATTTATAAATAAACTTCAACTCCTTTGGAGTAATATTATCCTAAAAAGGTTTATAGTGAATTCCTCA
>JAUWZR010000328.1 GCA_030615235.1 Promethearchaeota archaeon | reverse complement strand
ACACCCTATTTTTTCCCCCATTACTAATTCTTTTAAAGCTTTCAATCGAATGTCAACATCTTCGTGGTGAAATAATAAGGGATTCACTGCTAAAACTGTAGCTCCAGCGCCCATTGCTAGCTGTGGATCAAAGAAATCCATTGCTAAAACTCTCATAAATTCAGTAGTCATCCCATAGGGTTCAAAATCTAATCCAAGGTTATCAAATTTGTGCATTCGAGTAATATATCCGTTTCTGCCAATTTCTGGTATCCATTCGTAGAAATCTTCGTTATGGGATATGTTGTTATCCTTTTCAAATTTCACGAAAAACTTTTGGGCTTGTTTAAGGAAATTGAAATGCTTCGGTTTTAAAAAACTCATCAAATTGTAATTTAAAAACTTATTACGGGTTTTTAACGAGAGTTTTTCCAGAATTTCATCATTAATACATTGAACTTGTCCTTTTTTAGTAACCATAATATCAACTCTTTTCGTAAGAAATAATTTTATTATTATGATTAGTATTTGATAAAATCCTTAAAATAAGTTTATAAAATAAGAAAAAAAAATAATTATTTATTCTTTTTTTGTCTCTTCTTCTCGGAGAGATCTTTTTAATACTTTTCCTACTGCTGTTAAAGGCAAAGTTTCTCTGAATTCCCATTGTTTTGGATTTTCATATTTTGAGAGATGTTCAGCAGCATATTTTTTTAAGTCTTCTTGCACTTTTTCAGTTGGTTGAACTCCTTCCTTAAGTTGAACGACTGCTTTAACAATTTCGCTCCCAGGGCGATCTGGATCTTTCAAACCTATGATTGCTACCAATTCTATATCGGGGTGTTTTGTCATTACATCTTCTACATGAACGCTATAAACTTTATACCCACTTACGATTAACATATCTTTAGTTCGATCCACAATCGTTATAAATCCATCCTCATCCATAACACCGACATCACCGGTATGGAACCATCCATCAATAATAGTCTTTGCGTTTGCGTCTGGTTTTTTAAAGTAACCTCTTGTAACTTGAGGACCTTTACAAATAATTTCACCAGGTTTACCAAGTTCTACTTGTTCTCCAGTTTCAATATCTACAAGTCTCAACTCAGTGTCAGGTACGGGTAAACCAACAGTTCCGACTTTCTTCTTCCCTTTAAAGGGATTCATAGTTGAATTGGACTTGTCTCAGTCATCCCGTAAACTTCTAATACCTTATTTGTACCAAGCATAGATTCTTCGAAATCCCTAATTGCTTCTGCGGGAAAAGGCGCAGCCCCAGAAACATACATATCTATATTATTAAATGTAGATTTGGGTACGTCCTTTAATTTTGGGTTGTTCATAATTGATAAAAATAAGGTTGGGACATTCACAATAATTTTTGGGTTTTTTTCGATCATTTCTTCAATAATATGATCTGTATCTCTAGGGTCTGCGATTAGAATTTGCCCTCCTGAAGTATATAAAGTTATCATACTCATAGCTAAACCGGCTAAATGGAAGAGCGGAAAAGCAGATAAATTATTTTCGCCTTCCTTTGCCTCTCTTCTATCTAACCAGGTTGCTACTTGAACTATGTTAGTAACTAAGTTAGCATGAGTAAGTTCTGTGCCTTTAGGTAACCCTGTGGTTCCGCCGGTATATTGAAGTAGGGCAAGATCTTTTTTCACATCGATATCTACATCCTTTAAGTCAATGGATGTTTCCATCACATCCTTGAAATCAAT
>JAUWZR010000237.1 GCA_030615235.1 Promethearchaeota archaeon | reverse complement strand
TTCTACTTCGCTATAGGTATGTAAATTTAATCCCGGCGTTCTTGCTGTTTGGAGCATTACAGGACCGAGAATTCATATACTACAATCGTCCGTAGGGAAAGTTCGGTCAAGCATTGCCATTTTTCCGCCAATCGTTGGTTTCTTTTCAACTAAATGCACTTCAAATCCTTCTTCGGCTAAATCTATTCCTGCTGATAATCCCGAGACGCCGCCACCAATTATTAAAGCTTTTTTTGTTATGTCCACTTCTTTAATTAAGATTTTCTCTAAAGTGGCAGCTCGAGCAACTCCAGCACGAATAGCGTCTTCAGCTGTACTCTTGGCTCCTGGTCTATCGTGTCTATGAACGAAACTTGAGTGCTCTCGAATATTAACGAATTCTAAATATGACGAATCCAAATTCATAGATTCCAACACACTTTTAAAAACGGGTTCGTGAGTTTTTGGTGTACACGCTGCCATAAGTAATCGATTAGCATTAAATTCAATCATTTTTTCTTTAATGAACTCAGCACCAGACTGAGTTCAAAGAGAGATGTAATCTATTGCTTCCACAACGTTCGGCAAAGTTTTCGAATATTCTGCTAAGGCTTCAGTATCTATTATTTCCGCTATATTTAGTCCTCACTTACATATTGTTACTAAGATTCTGACATCATCACTTTCAGTCATTGCTTCTTTTTTTGTTTCTACCATTGCATTTTTCTCCTAGTTTTTCTTGTTATTTCCTCCAATAATTTTTGCGTTAATTATTATGCATGAAATATTTTATTCTAATTTAAAATAACTGATTAAAAAAATTAACTTTAAATCAGAATTCTTTTATATATCTTTTATTATTGATGGAATTAAAAATATTCGATTAAATCAAATTTAAATAGATTTTCCACGGTTATAACTTTAAGATGCTATTTACTTTTTTACAAATGGGAAATTTTTCAATAGGGGAAATAGTCCCGTTTATTATGATGGGCGTTTTAGCTGCAGGAGATATATTATTATTAAAGCTAGCATTAGTAATAACTAAAACCCAGAAAAGAAGGCGGATGAAATGGGTTGCGGGAAGTTTTGCTATTCAATTTGGAATAATTTTTGTTATTAGTTCTCCGTTGTTTTTGCTAGGTTTTTTGGGGGGATTTCAAGGAGAACTTGATGTAATAATTCCTATCATTATTCTTTCAGTATTTATAGATCTCAATGTGATAAATGTCTTACATCAAGTTGGTCTAAAGCGTTCTTTTGTTATACTCTTGATTACTCTTTTTCCAATAATTTTCATAATGATTGGACTAGGGTCGATATTGTCTAAAATGCCATAGAATTACATTTTAATCTCACAAATTAATTTCTTTGTTAATTTGCTGATTCATAGCAATTATTTCTTCTCTTGCAGCCTCACCAAATTTGTCAGCGGAATATTTTTCATTTTTAAAATAAGCATATGTTATTCCTCTTGACGAGTTAACTATCCCCCCTAAACCTTTTTCATTAAAACCACTTTTTATATCTCTCGCTGCAGCACCTTGAGCTCCAAACCCAGGCATTAATACGTACGAATTTTTCACAATACTCCTTATCGATTTTAACTCTTGCGGGAAAGTTGCGCCTACTACTACACCCAAATTATGAAATTGTGAAAATTGGGTTAAGTTTTGGCCCCAATCAGCTACTAGTCGAGCCATTTTTATATAATTTCTTTCTAAGGTTATTTTTTTTACTTGGATTTCTATATCAGAATCTAAAGCGCTAGGAATTCTGGCACTAAAAAGGTTCTGAAAATCGTTGCTACTAGGATTTGATGTTTTTACTAATATAAATACCCCTTTTTCTTTATATTCTAAAAAAGGTTTCACTCCGTCAATTCCAAGGTACGCATTTATTGTACATGCATCTGCATTAAACATTTTAAATGTGGAATGGGCATAAGCTTCTGAAGTCGCCCCGATATCGTTTCTTTTTGAGTCTAAAATGACAAGCAGATCTTTTTTGTGGGCATATTTTATGGTTTCTTTTAAGGCAGATAAAGCATCGTATTTTTCATAAAAAGCTATTTGTGGTTTTATGACAGGGATTACATCAAATGTGTTGTCAATTAGAGTTTTATTAAATTCAAGAATGATTTTGTTCGGGGCTTCTAATTCGTTAATAAGGAATTGTGGAATTTCTCCTTCCTTATCTAATCGAGGATCTAAACCCATGCATACAACACTATGTTTGTCAATGATAGATTGGATCAAGTCTTCAATAAAATTCATAATTCTTCATCAATCCTTGTCATTCGACTAATATTTCTAATACTCTCAAAGTTCTTGTCCTTTAAAGTTTTTATACTGTTCTTTTACCTCATCAAGATCTAAGGTTATAAGAGTGTGTCCTCTATGATTTGCTTCAAAAATCCTAATAAGATTTTGATTTTCTGGATTATTTGGATAAATATGAACATATTCTCTACACTTTATACATGCTCGAGCCCTAATTTTTAACACCTCAAAACATAATTCTCTAAAGAAAATATAATAATATGGTATATATAATTTTATAATCGTGTTTTAAATAAATGTTATATCTTGATAATCTGAATTTTCCGCATTTTTTTTTGCAACACCTAGTTCCCTTACTACACGATTTAATTTTAAAAACGCTTCTTTCACGAATATCTTATTTTTTGCTCCTGTACAAACAACTTTTCCAGTAGAAAATAACAGGAAAACAGTTTTAGGGTTTTTCATGCGATAAATTAAACCTGGAAAGACTTCTGGCTCGTACATGGCATTTTCCATTATAATTGCAGCCTTATTTAAATCAATAAATGTGTGTAAATCTCCACTTGCGACAATATTCTGAATCGTGATTTCTGGATTAGATACATTAATTCCTGCATTTTTAATAGATTTTATAATTTTTTTTACTCCACGGCTTGCCTCATCTGCTCTTCTAAGTCCTGTAATAACCATTTTTCCCGTAGAAAATATAAGAAATGTTGCTTTTGGGTCAGTAATTCTCATAACAAGACCCGGAAACCTTTCGGGATTATACTCTGCATCTTCAAATTTGCGAGCGATTTTGGTAAGGTCAATCTTTTCAGTAATCTCCATTATAACTGTGGCAACAACATTTTCGATTTTATAATCTAATTCTAAATTAGATTCGTCTCTTTTTTCTACCGACATAATTTATTACCTAATAACTTAAAAGAAATAATTGTTAATTAAACATAATTTTTTCTATAAAAATAATTTATTTATTCAAATAGCATTCTAATTAATTAAACGATTCTTTTAATGCAATAGATATGTTTTTATTTAAAGGACCTTATAACAGATCACCTAAATAATATGAATTAAGTTATAGAGTTTAAATATATCTTATCATATTTTTATCTCTTTTAGCAAAATTATATATACAGTAAATCTAACTGATAAACTTATAATTTCTGACTTTTAAACATATTATTGACAGTTAGCCAACACATTGGGAGATTGATTTTTTTGGATTATCATATGAGAGGTGATGCTGATCCTTTAAAGGAGGAACAATACAGTCCTCTCCAAGGGCTTATTCACAGGTATCCTGATAGAGTACTGAGAATAGGTATTGCTGCGGAAAATAGACCAAAAGAGAAGAGAGTCATTTTAAGACCTCAAGAGCTCAGGGAGCTTTCTGATAAGTATGAGATTTTAGTTGAAAGTGGTGCGGGAAAAGGGATCGGAATAAATGATTCAGAATACGAAAAAGTTCACGCTCAAGTAGTAGAAAAAGATAAAGTTTATGCATGCGATATTGTTATAAGAATTAATGAACCAGTGGAAGATGAA
>JAUWZR010000065.1 GCA_030615235.1 Promethearchaeota archaeon | reverse complement strand
TCTAATGAAAGAGGGGGCAATTCATATTGGCAATACAAATATGGACGAGTTTGCAATGGGGGGATCCACCGAAAATAGTTGTTATGGCCCTACTTATAATCCTTGGGACTTAACTAGAGTTCCAGGAGGATCGAGCGGAGGATCTGCTGCCGCTGTTGCCTCAGGCCAATCTATTTTTGCCTTAGGTAGCGATACTGGGGGGAGTATTAGATGTCCCACAGCCTTTTGCGGAGTTGTGGGATTAAAACCAACTTATGGTAGAGTATCGCGTTATGGTTTAGTCGCATTTGCAAATTCATTGGATCAAATTGGTCCGATTACAAAATGTGTTTATGACTCAGCATTAATCCTTGAAATCATATCAGGTAAGGACCCCCTCGATTCTACCTCAGTTGATATTAAAGTAGATAAGTATACGGAAGTGATAAAAAAACCAATTGAAAAACGAGTTCTCGGAGTTCCAAAAGAATTTTTCGGAGAAGCGATTGATAACGAAGTGAAGAATGCGATAAATCAATCAATCAAGGTATTGGAAGGTTTAGGAGCAACTACAGTTGAGGTTTCAATTCCTCATCTAGAATACACAATAGCTACATATTATTTATTGTGTATGTGCGAAGCAAGCTCGAATTTAGCGAGATATGACGGATTAAGGTATGGAAAAGTCAACGATGCTTTTTCCGGCGATGTTTATAGTGGGTTTAGTAGAACACGAGGAGCAAATTTTGGACCTGAAGTAAGAAGAAGGATTTATTTAGGAACATTTGCTCTATCGGCAGGATATTATGATATGTTCTATATGAAAGCTTTAAAAGTTAGATCTCTGATTAGAAGAGATTTTATTGAGGCATTTAATAAATGTGATTCGCTCGTCTGCCCAACAATGCCTTCAACAGCATTTAAGGTTGGTTCTTTAATTGAAGATCCACTGGAAATGTATACTCAAGATATCTTAACTTGTTCTGTTAATTTAGCGGGAATCCCAGCACTTTCAATTCCATGTGGTTTTGATAATAATAATTTACCCATAGGTTTTCAGATTATTGGAGATTATTTTGATGAAAAAGGAATTCTCAATATTGGTTATCAGCTTGAACAAGAGTTGGGTATTTTTCGAAAAACACCCCCATTGACAAGTGGAGGTAAATAATCTGAGTGACCAAGACAGTGAAGTGATTATTGGATTAGAAGTTCATATTCAATTAACGAATCTTAAAACAAAACTGTTTTGTAGTTGTAGTAATGATTATCGTAGTGCAGAGCCTAACACTTATGTATGTCCTATTTGTTTAGGTTTACCCGGGTCCCTTCCAGTAATAAATGAGAAAACCATCGATTTTGCTATTAGATTAGCTTTAGCTTTAGAGTGTGATATTAACCACCAATTCTGGTTTTTTAGAAAGAATTATCATTATCCGGACTTACCTAAAGGGTTCCAGATTAGTCAATACAATAAAGCGGGAGGGAAGGCTTTTGCAGATGGTGGTAAAATTACGATTAGATTAAACAATCATAAAAAAGATATCATATTAAACAGAATTCATCTCGAGGAGGATCCTGCACGATTAGTTCATAAGGGAAGTATCGCATCGTCCCCATATACTTTAGTAGATTACAATCGCTCGGGAGTTTGCCTTATTGAAATCGTTACTGAACCAGTTATTAGTTCACCTGAAGAGGCACGAGAATTTCTAAAACAACTGAAATCTATTATTCAATATACAGGGATTTCTAACATCGAGCTAGAAGGCTCGGTTAGAGTTGATGCTAATATATCGTTAAAGGGAAACGATCGTAGTGAAGTAAAAAACATCAACAGTTTCAAAGAAGTTGAGAGAGCGTTAAGACATGAGATTATCAGGCAAAAAAACGCACTAAAAAGAGGCAAGGTGTTAATTCAAGAAACAAGACATTGGGACGATAAAAGGAGGATTACATTATCATTGCGGTCAAAAGAATTCGAAGAAGATTATCGTTATTTTCCTGAGCAAGACTTAGTCCCAATCGAACTTGATAATGCTTTTATAGAGAAAGTAAAAAGTGATTTGCCAGAAATGCCAACAGATAGAGCGTTAAGGCTTCGAAGAGAATATATGTTATCTGAATTTGATTCTGAAAATTTAGTTTTAGATAAACGCATTGCGGACTTTTATGAAGCTGGAGCAAACGCCGATCCAACATTTGGATCTAAAGAATACAAACAATACTGTAATTGGTTAATGAACAATATATCTGGGTGGTTAAATGAGTATAAATTAACTATTGATAAAACCAAGCTTACTCCTAAGCACATAGGGGATCTAATCAAGTATTTAAGAGAAGGGAAAATTACATCTAAAATTGCTAAAAGTTTTATTGATGACATCATGCAAGGGGCTTCAGTTTCTCAGATTATCAAAGATAGAGGTCGAACTCGACTTTTTGATGAAAAGATCATTAAAAAAACATGCGAAGAGGTAATTGAGGAAAATCCTCTTATTGTTAGAGATTTTATTAAAAATCCAAAAGCATTAGAAGCCTTAATCGGTCGTGTTATGGCAAAAACTAAAGGCCAAGCTGATCCTAATATTACAAGAGGGATTATGTCTAACCTACTAAAAAATAATTAAAAACAGGAAAAATAAAAAGTTAGCTATAAAAGACCTTTCAGAGCTTCTGTTGCAGCACCTAACTTTAGATTAATTATCCCGAGTTTAGCATCAGTAGTAGCAATAATCGTTAATACATTTCCCTCTACTTCAGAAAAGAGTATTTTTCCTTTTGCACTTTCAATTATTGCGTTGAAAAATTGACCTTGTTCTAATTCTTTTGTTGCTCTTTGAGAGGCTTTCAGAACAAGCGTGACCATCGCCGCAACGGCTTCTGGATCGACCCATCCAGGTAAAGCACTACCTTTAATTAAGCCAAATTTCTCAATAATGGCTGAACCATGAACTCCCTTTATTGATTTTAGACTTTCCAGTATTTCTTTAATCCTATCTTCACTCATTTAAACCATTTTAATATGTAAATTTAAAATTATTAGAATTATCTTGTTATTGATATTTAAGATTTAATATTATTTAAGTATTCAAAATTTGGAATTTGACAAAAAAAAGGTAAACTAAATATGGTTTTGAATTTGTTTTTATTATTCTGCTCCTTAAATCAAGAAGAATCGCGATAACAGACATTATAATTATAATTATTATGAAAATTAGAATGTCTGTGTCCAAACCTATTATTACTTTTTTAAAATAAAAATTATTAATAAACCTACATTCTGATAATTCATGTTTAGACAAGCAATTAAATGGGTAAAAGCAAATCGAGAATTATTGATTGATGTTAGTGATCAGATTTGGCAGTTTGCAGAATTAGGATTGGAAGAGTTTAAATCGTCTAATCTTTTAATAAAAACTCTCAATGAGGCGGGTTTTTCTGTATCATCTAATGTTGCTGACATGCCAACTGCTTTTTACGCTGATTATGGTAAAGGTAAACCAATTATAAGCATATTAGGAGAATACGACGCTCTCCCGGGGCTGAGTCAAAAAGCAAAACCTTTTAAAGAGGCTTTGACAGAAGGCGCTCCAGGTCATGGATGCGGACACAATCTTTTGGGAGTAGGCTCGTTAGGGGCAGTATTAGCAGTTAAAGACGCTATTGATCTAGGTAACATAAAGGGAACTATACGCTATTACGGTTGTCCTGCTGAGGAGACTTTCAACGCAAAAGGTTATATGATACGAGAAGGATTGTTCGACGATGTAGATATAGCAATGACTTGGCATCCAGGAAATTTCAACATGTTAAATCTGATGAATTCTTTAGCGATAAACTCGGTAGTTTTTAAATTTCACGGACGTACAGCTCATGCAGCGGGAGACCCTCAAAATGGGAGGAGTGCTTTAGACGCTGTTGAGTTAATGAATATAGGAGCTAATTTTATGCGAGAACATATGATTTCTGACGCAAGATTACATTATGTTATAACTCATGGGGGCGATGCTCCAAATGTAGTGCCTGCTGAAGCAGAAGTGCATTATTTTGTACGCGCTCCAAAACGCTATCAAGTTGAAGAATTATACGCTAGGTTAGTAAACATAGCAAAAGGAGCGACATTAATGACGGAGACAACGATGGAGATCGATTTTTTAAGTTGCATGTATAATACAATGTATACGAAAGTAGTCGACGATGTCATTTTAAACTCCATGAAAAAAGTTGGTACCCCTAGATTTAATAAAGATGATATAACTTTTGCTAATGAGCTAAAAAAGACTATTCCAAAAAATTCAGTTGAGAGTTTCTACAGATTCATACCCCCCGATATGATGGAATATGCTAAAGCTATTTTAAGTCAACCTTTGAATAAAATCATAATTCCTCCAATTGGAAAAGGTAAGGTTGATCCAGGATCTACGGATGTAGCAGATGTTTCTTGGAAATTACCTCTTGGAGAATTTGGAACCGCTTGTGAGATCATAGGATCTCCTGGGCATTCTTGGCAAAATGTAGCCACTTCGGGGATGAGTATTGGTCACAAAGGGATGCTAACGGCAGCTAAAATATTAGCTGTATCCGCCCTTGAATTCATGCAAAATACGAATTTAGTTGAAAATGCGCTTAAGGAACACATTATAACACATAAAGATAAACCATACAAAACACCGCTTCCTGACGGATTAAAGCCGCCTTTCCGCAGGCTTAAAAGATAAAAATTTTATAATATTTTATTTAAAATATTTTTACTACTCTAATTTTCAGGTAAATTTAAACAATAACTGGTCTCTTTAAGAGTTAAGTATTCCAATCTACTTCTTAATTTAGGAAAAATCAAGTAAATATAGTGATTGATTATGAGTAAAGTTATTAAATGGCAATATTCTGATTTCTTTGAACCAAGAAGAGAGAAGTTAGTAAATCTTCTTCTTAGTGAGATAATTTTTTTAAAAAGTCGTTTGAAGAAATTAAAATTAAATGAAAAAACTGTAAGAATCGAAATCGCTTTAGATAAGTTAGATTACCTGCTAAATACGCTAAAAGATAATGACACAGAATTATCTGATAAAGATTTTGATAAAGTAGTACTAATCATCTATAAAATATTCCAAGAGATCGTAGACAAATTAGAGTGCTAATTAAAAATAAAATAAATTCTTGAGTTACTAAGTTATTAAAATATTATTACTTTTATGTGGTTTATAGACGACGGAAAAGAGCATGAATTCCAAAAATGCTGTTTCCTGTGAGAAAAGATTAAAATTTCTATGGATACCTTTTTTTTCTTTAGAATTCTATCAATTGATTCCTAATTACACTTATTAGTTCTTAGTTTTTGATTACTAATTATAGGATAAAAGTTTTAAACTTTCACACTACAAAGCTTTATATATATCTAATTTATACCATAAAATGAGATATATACACTAAAAACATATAAAATATAAACTAATTAACACTAATTTAAATCTAAATTGAGGAAAACGATGAAAAAAAGGATTTTAGGTCTAATTATAGGTATCATAATAATTCTCTCAGGTGGAGGATTGTTCTTATTAACTCAATATTTAATAACTACACAACCAGAAACTCCGGATAATAGGATCTCAATTGAGATTATGACATATTCATTAGAACAAAAAGAATTTTTTCAAGATATTGCTCAAGTTTATGAGGCGGAGCATCCTAGCATCCGATTAGATTTTATTACACTATCAGCAACTGAATATCAAGAAGCAATAGAGTTATTATTTGAAAGCGAACAATCTCCCGATATATTTTACCAGTCAGGTGGATTTGGCATCATGGGAGAATTTCTTGAAAAAGGTTGGATACAACCAATTAGTTTTGGAGGGAATGCATCTCTAAAATTACAATGGAAAGAACGATTTCCTAATAATTCATTTTTTGAAAATTGTAATATGTATAAAAATGAAATATATTCCTTTTGTTATGATGATTTAGAAATTTCTGGATTGGGATATATGTTTTTCAATAAAGATGTCTTGCGGGATGCAGGATTAGATCCAGAACGGCCACCTACAACTTGGAGTGGGTTTATAAACGCCTGTCGTACTATAGATATTCAAACAAATAGTTCTGGTATTGCTATTCCTTTATCTCCAAAAAGTCAAATAAAAAGGATTTGGCATGCTATTGCAGGTTCGATAATGACAAATAGACAATTTGATTATAAAAATGGGCGTTTTTGTATTGATGATCCACGTCTTATTGCCGCATTTGAATTTATTCAGAGTCTTTATAATGAAAGCCTTGTATGGTATGATCCCATCGATGGTTATGGTTACACTAAAAATCTCGCCCGACAGGCAATGGCAACAGGTTTAGCAGCGTTCTATTTTTGTGGTGATTATATTCCAAGCGTTCTCAATAGTATGGGTTTTAATAGTACTAATCTAGATCTAGGTGTTGCATTGCCTCCTTTTCCCGATAATTGGTCTAGGGGTGCACTTGCTAAGGGAGTAACAGGAACTGGATTCTGGGTCAGTAATCAATCAAAACATCCAGAAGAAGTATGGACTTTTATCGAGTGGATGACACGTCCTGAGGGATACTATGCTCAAGAATTTATCAAAAGAGATTTTGGCTTTTTGGCTTTTGCTAATAATTCAGGTTTAGTTGATGACCCAATCATGCGCAAAATTATTAATATTAGCAAATCCTTGAGAGTAACTTATCCCGAACCACTTTTATTCAACCCCGAATTAATAAATTCCAGTGCTTTTACAATGGCGAGTCCAAAAGGGATCAACGCGAAATTGACGATTATCATCTTAAATAATTATGATAATTTCACACTATTTGCTCAGAATACGGCAAATCTATCGAACACAATCTTTTTAGATACACTGGCTTTAGAGTATGCAGCAGGACTTAATGTGGGGATTAGTAATTATACCTTTCCTTATTGGAATTATGATGAAGATTTTATTTATCCATGATGTTGAAGTTATATCGATACCCCCAAGCTTAAAAATCAATAATGTCATAAAAGAAGTAGATGATAAGACGCGAAATATTCTCCAGTTTACAATTTAAATTTGGAGTATTAATTATTTTTATAGAAGTAGTTGCTCTAAGCATTACTGGAATAATATATGTTAGCCAGTTTTCCGAACAGGTAGATGACCGACTTATTTCTCGAGCTCAAATCCCCGGAAATTTAATCACAAGTGGAAAGTTAGATTATGATGTAGTCCGAGATCGTGAACAGCTGATTGAAATAATAGGAGACGACCCTTTAGAGGCGATGTTTATTTCTATAACACAGAATGTTTTATATTCATTAAATACTCAACATGAAGGAAAAGAAGTGTCTGAAATTCCTAATCTACAATTAAATTGGTTTACAACCAATACAACAACCATTTTAATTCTCAGAGAAACTAGAAGTGTTAATTATTTCATTACTATCATAACCCCTGTTTTGGCACTTGAAGACAGCAAACCATATTACTTTGTTTATATCAAGATTTCCGCAAACCATGCTGCCGTCGAGAAGCAAAATATAATTTTATTATTCCTTTTAGGATCTGCAGTCTGTATCGTTTCTACGACTGTCGTTATTATAGTATCATTTAAAAAGATGCTTTTAAATAGAATAAATAATGTAGTTCAAGTTTTAAAGTGTATTCAAGATGGTGACTTAACTGCCAGAGTAGAAGGACGCGTAGTTAACGATGAAATTGGCATATTACAAAACGGAGTGAATTCAATGGCCACATATCGAATGAATACAGAAGAGAAATTGAAATATATAATAGAGGATTTAAGGCGTTCAAATGCCGAACTAGAGCAGTTCGCTTATATTGCATCTCATGATCTTCAAGAACCTTTACGATCCATAGCAAGTTTTGCTCAATTGTTATTGAAACGATATAAAAATAAATTAGATTCTGATGCTGATGAATATATTGATTTTATAGTAGGTGGAGCCCTCCGATTGAAAAAGTTGATTATAGATCTACTAGAATATTCTAGAATTGGAACAAGAGGTAAACCCTTTAAAGAAATAGATACAAATCTTACATTAACGAATGCTTTAAACGATTTAAATCATCTAATTGAGCGTGAAAATGCTAAGATTACACATGATCCTTTACCTGTTATTGTAGCAGATGAAACTCAAATCAAGCAATTATTTCAAAATTTAATATCTAATGGTATCAAGTTTCGTAGTAAAGAATCTCCTAAAATTCATATAACAGGAAAATTGGAAAATGATCATTGGTTATTTTCTGTGTGCGATAATGGAATTGGAATTGATTCGCAATATTTCGAGCGCATATTTGTTATTTTCCAATGTTTACATAAAGTGGATGAGTATGAAGGTACAGGGATTGGTCTTGCTATTTGTAAAAAAATTGTTGAACGTCATAGAGGAAAAATAATGGTTGAGTCAGAATTGGAAAAAGGATCAACCTTTTCTTTTTTAATTCCAAGATTATCAGTTACAGAAAATGAAATTTTAAAAACAGTATAACATTTATGAAGATTTCATTATGTTTTAATGAATTTAATAAATAATCTAAGTTTTATTAAAGATCTTCATTCCATCCTTATCTGTTATTATTGCTCCTATAATTGATGGTACCCTTTCCTTTATTGTTAATTCAGTAATAATTAAACTTCTTTCAGATTTATTAAAAGGAGTAGATAAAAAACCACTTAAAATCTTATTGTATATAACCTTTCCTTTATTTGTCAAACTAAGAAAATTAAAAAAAATTAAAGTTAAATTTTATCTACATTTTAATTAATGAACCGATTGAATCCATTAATGTTTCTTTCCTTGGAGCACCCTTCATCAATTCTGATTTAACTCTTTCAGCTAGAATTTGTGGTGTAAAAGGTTTACCCCCATTATCAATTTGGTTATGTGTATGCCAGCCTTGATAAATGTAAACCCTATCTGCGACTACACGAAATACTTCTCCGCTAATTTTTTTCGCATGATCCGAAGCTAAGTATACAACCATTGGAGCAACATTCGCAGGATCAAAAACATCAAACCCTCTTTCGTCCAGTTTACTCATTACTTCAACCATTGTTGGAGTTGCATCAGTAGTGAGTCGTGTTCTAGCAACTGGAACGATGCAATTAACTGTGGCATATTTTTTTAATTCCATTGCAGCAATTACGGTAAATGCAGCAATCCCTGCTTTTGCAGCCCCATAATTAGTTTGACCCATGTTTCCTAATAAACCAGCATCAGAAGCAGTATTGATTACTCTTCCAAAGTTTTTTAAACTAGGATCAGCTTTTCCTGTTTCTCTAAAATAAGCTGATACATGGCGTGTCATATTAAATGTGCCCTTTAAATGCACAGCAATGATATCGTCAAACTCCTCTTCAGCCATATTAAAGAGCATACGGTCTCTAAGGATACCAGCATTATTCACTACAATATCTAATTTTCCAAATTCAGAAACGGCTTGATCGATCATTCCTTTTGCTTTATTAAAATCAGTAACCGAATCGTAGTTACCAACTGCTTTGACGCCTAGTTTTCTACATTCCTCAGCAACTATATCAGCTACCTTAGCTTCTGCCCCTTTCCCATCAAATCCTGCACCTAAATCATTTATAACTAAATTACATCCTTCTTTTGCCATTAATAGCGCTTCTTCTCTTCCTAAACCTCGACCAGCGCCAGTTATAATGGCAACTTTTCCATCTAATATTCCCATTTCTAATCACTTATAAAATTTTAAGATTGAATTTTAGTATGTTAAAATCAGTTGCAAAGTTAAAAAATTTTAAGAATTTGAGATAATTTAATAAAATACTGTATACACCATAATAAAACAAAAAGTTGAAGAGTTTCTTGGAAACTATAACACATAACCTTGTTGCAGTAGTTATTCAAATTTTATGTTTTAGTTTTTTGATTTTTCCTTGGAATCTTATATTTACAATTGTTTTTTCGTTTATATCTCATATAATTGTTGATGCTATTTCGATAATTACCTACCATACGCCTGATGTGCAAAAAGGAGATAAATTCTGGATTTTTTGGCATTATATTATATATGTTTTATCACTGTCATCAATAATAGTTTTCATTATTCCATATTGGTTAAGTATGTTATTTGCCAATATTATGGACCTTTGGGACTGGCTCACTTTACGACCTATTCAAAAGAAAATAAGAAAGAAAACTCCAGAATCTAAATGGGGTGATAAGTATTACTTCCATCGTATCGTTGATTGGGTAAGAGAAAAGCTATTTTTTTGGCTTCCTAAGAGAAATTATAAAAAATCAGGTATATTGATTGAAATTGTACTAATTATTGTTTTCATTCTATATATTGGATTTTTAGGCGGATTCGCCCATTTTTTTTAAACCCGAAAACTTTTGAAAATAATATAGGTGACATAGACATCCACAATCTGTTGAACCAAAATCTTTAATAAAATTATCTGAAATCTCTGAGATCTCTATTGCAATAATGCATTCCAACCGGTTCAATGATGGGATTAAGTATATACGAGTAATTACACATTTCTTATTTGTTAATAAATAATCGATATGCCAAAAAGTTTTCTTATTCTTAGGCTTCGAGACATGTCTTTTAACTCTGTTTTCTAATGTCGTGGAACCAATATTTCCCATAGCGGAGCCAATATATAAATAATACCCCTTAACAAAATCGATTTCCCCTAACGACCCGATTTTTATTTTAGAATTTTCCATTAAATAAATTACGATTATGTAAGTTCCTTTCATTTATTTACAAGCATTTTTATGATCGTGATAACATCCATCACAGAAACTCTCATTGCAATATTCGCAGATGTTTGCGCAATTATCGCATATTTGATTCCTACATTCATAACAATCATAAACCTGATCGTTAGGGTTTTCGCCGCAATTTTCACATATTACTTCTTTACTTACCATTAAAATCACATTATCAAATTTTAATTAGAG
>JAUWZR010000035.1 GCA_030615235.1 Promethearchaeota archaeon | reverse complement strand
AGATCGTTTACTAGATTTGTATATGAAGGCTATACAACTAGCAAAAACGCGAACGAAAGAAGTATTTCCTAAGTTGCTTCCAGATAATGAAAAAATTGAAATAGCTGAAGTAGATAATCAAAGTTGGCTTATGTATTGCTGGTATAAAGGGGATTATACTTCTAAAATTGAAGTTAATACAAGCACTCTCCATTATTGGACTCATTTATTATTTTATGCTTGCCATGAGGCTTACCCCGGGCACCACACGGAAAGAGCAGTAAAAGAGAAATTGTTATATCGTAAGAAAGGTTGCTTTGAGAGTTCTATTCTACTAATTTATAGTCCTGAGATGGTTATTTCGGAAGGTATTGGAGTAACCGCTGAGAGCGTAATGTTTAGTCCTACAGAAAGTATCAGGTCATTGATAGAGGATATTCAGCCCGTTCTAATAAATGAAGCTTCAATAGAAACTCTAATAGACCAAAGTGAAATTAGAAGGGGATTTAGGAGGTTTGAAAGCAATCTCGCTTATCATAAATATGTACATAAATGGGACGATAAAAAATTAATTGATTATACTAAAAGTTTTAAAGTAATTCCTGACGCATCAATTAAGGCACTACTAAAATTTATTTCCGATAAGTTATGGGCTCCGTATACAATGGCATACCAAGGAGAGCGCCTTATCACTGAAAAATATGGCGTTCGACCATCACCAAAAGATTTTCGTAGATTATTGACTGAACAAACTCTGCCATCAGGCTTAATATAAAAAAAATAAGAAGGATGGTTTCTCATTAAAAGAAACTTACGGAACTATTCCTCCAGTGTGTGGCATGTTTGTTTTCACCATAAGCATTAGTTTAAAATCTACTCACTTACAATAACATTTCAAAAAAGACATATTAAAACAACCCAATTTTTACTGAAAAAATATTAAATTATTTACTTCGAAAATTGAAGAAAAGTTGAATAATGAAATAGATTAACTAGTTTTAGAGAAAACAATTTAATATAAATGATAAACGTGTATAAGATATAAAATTTTGAACTCTAAGATCATTAAACCGTTTTCTCCTAAATCCGATTTAATAGTACTGGATGTAATAATTAAGTATATCCCGTAAAACCATTTAAAATGAACATTAAATTTTAATTTACTTATTTTCTACATTGTATTTACTGAGGTTGTCATCCCACCATCTAAAATAATATTATGACCTGTTATATAATCTGAAGCAGGTGAAGCTAAAAATAAAGCGACATTAGCAACTTGTTTTGGTTCCCCAATTCTATCTAATGGAAGTTTAATATTTCTTTTTTTCATGAATTCTCGAATAAATTCAGGATTATTTTTGTACATAGGTGTTATAAATAAACCTGGACAAATTACATTCACAGTAATATTACTGGAACCAAGTTCCAGCGCCCAAAGCTTAGTAAAACTAATAAGAGCTGCCTTACTTGCACTATATACTCCTACATATGGATTAGCGCCACATTGTGTACCTGCACATGATGCTATATTAATAATTTTTCCTGCTATAGGCATAAAATTTTGCTTACTCATTTTTCTATAGAATGCTTTTGTTACATTCCAGGCGCCTTTTACATTTACATCCATGACTCTGTCATAATCCTCTTCTTTAGTAACAAGTGAAAATGTACCTAATCTGACACCAGCATTATTCACCAATATAAACACATTATCAAATTTTTCAAAAACTATTTTTTTCATTTCTTTTACTTGATTAAAATCAGAAATATCTGTTTTTGATAACAACATCTCGATATTATATGATTTTAAGATTATATCACTAGTTTCTTCGATACTTTCAAGGTTTATATCATTTAATACTAAATTAGCACCTTTACTTGCAAAAGCAATCGCCATTTCTCTTCCAAACCCGCTTCCAGCTCCAGTTATGAGAGCTACTTTATCATTTAAAAATTTATTATCATCCAAAATTTATTTCACTTCTATTTTATTTAGAAAAATATAAGATATATTAAAACTAATAACCTGCTCCGAATAATCCCTTTTTCGATTTGTAGGTTCCTAAAAACTTCCCAGCTGGCGGTGATTCAAAAGCGATCGCTATATTAAGAACACTTGGGAGCCCAGAATCGAAAGCTCGTTGTAAAGCAAGTTTAATATCCTCAGGTTTCTCTAGATTTTCTCCGTAACATCCAAAACTTTTCGCAATTTGAGAATAATCAATATTGGGAAGGTCAACATCACAATATCGTTTCTTCATGTTATTTTTCTGGTATGTCTTTAGCATTCCCCACGCACTATTATTTCCTACGCATATTATTATAGGAAGTTTTAACCTAACAGCAGTTTCAAGTTCCTGAACGTTAAACATGAAAGATCCATCTCCGTTAATACACACAACTGGTTTATCAGGTTTTGCTAATTTTGCGGCAATTGCAAAACTTGATCCTACACCAAGATGTCCCATTCCTATAGAGCAAAAAGTACTGCGTGGATTTCGATGAAAATTAGAAATTAATCCATAAGTAAATAATGCTAAGTCTCCTCCATCCACTGCTATTAGAGTATCTGGAGGGATAAACTCTAGGATTTCAACAATCATTCGTTCTGGTTTCATAGGAAATTTGTCAGATTTCAAAATCTTTTCAATAATATTCCTATCGATTTCACTGGCCTTTTGAAGATAGTCATTCCATTGAGACCAAATACTAATCATATTTTTCGGAAGATTATTTTCCATTGATACTAACAATTGATTAATCACAGTTTTAATGTCACCAACTATTGCAACCTCGGTAGGTCGATTTTTTCCAATTTCTTTCGGATCAATATCTATTTGTATGATTTTTTGATCTTGATTCCATATAGGATCAGTACCGTAAAAGGTCGTATAATCCCACCGACATCCGAGCGATAAAACAACATCAGCTTCAGAAGCGGCTTTACGAAAGGTACTAGACAATGGATAAGAACCGGCATATGTCTTTTCATCAATCGAAATTGCTCCTAATCCTTTTACTGTTGTAAGTGCGGGTACTTGATAAGTTCTTGATAATTTTTTTAATTCATTTGAAGCTTCAGAGGCAATAGTTCCACCTCCTGAGATAATAATCGGTCTTGCAGCTTTCTTTAAAATGTCAACAGCTGCTCTTATCATTTCAGGATTTCCACTAGGTCGGTAAAAAGAACGATATTTTTCTGGAGGGATTATCTTTTTTATATCTTTTTCAGTTACATCCCGAACTAACGCGGTTTCCCTAAGTTCTAGAAAAACAGGACTTGGTCTTCCAGATAAAGCTGCTTTAATACATCTTTGTACCGCGAAAGGAATTTCATAAGGTTCTTCGACAGAAATTTGCAACTTTGTTATTGGTTTCATTAATTCCATTTGATTTAATCCACCTTGCAGGATTCCCGTATCATCAAACATTCTAGCAATTTGAGCTCCGATAACTAACAAAGGTATAGAATCTGCTTGAGCGGCAGCAACTGCCGGCACGAGATGAGTCACACCAGGTCCTGCAGTACCAAGACAAACGCCTATTTCTCCAGTAGTTCGCGCCCAAGCATCAGCCATATGTCCTCCTGCTTGTTCGTGACGAACCATTACAGTATCAATCCCTTCTTCGCGCCCAAATCTTTCGACAGCATCATAGATTCTTGTTAATTCGCCACCAATAATTCCGAACATTTTAGTAATTCCTTCGTTTAGGAGACATTTAACAAGTAAATCGCCGCCATTTAAAATTTGTTTAGACATATTTAAAACTTATTTAGAATCAAAAAAAAAGTTTCTTAAAACTACAAAAGAGATTTTGAACTATCTTAAAATTCTAATAATTCAATATAATATCCTAGAATATCTTTGGTGTCTAAGTATGTAAAAGTTAACTTTCCCAATTTTCCCACTTGAGCGGTCTCCACATTAAATTGTTGTTTAAATTGCTCAATTAATTCTTTAGCGTTTTTGGTATAAATACCTAAGTGGTGTAAGCCGGATTTTCCATCTGCTATAAACTCAGAGTAAAGATTAGGACCAGTTGCATCAACTACTTCAACGATTTCAAATTGTTTGCCCCCAAAGAACTGCATAATTTTCTTCATGTTAAAGGTCACCTCTTTTCCCTTGTAGTTAACTGTTGCGCTCTGTTCAACGATATTTATGTTACCCTTAAAATTAAAAAGCTTTCGATACATTTGAGCCGCCTTTTCGATATTATTTACTACAATCCCAATCTGATCAAATTTATCTAATTTGACATCGGTCGTTAAAATTCACCTTTAATGTTGATTTGTTACTATTTTAATTTTTCAGAAAAATCTAACCTTCCTGTCGGCTTTCTTAACTGAAATTCCTCATTCAAAATCTGTTGTTTGAGTTCTTCAGCTAGCATGATAGCTCCTGCCCTATCAGATTGCCTTAAAACAACGGGAATTTCACTTCCTTCATATTGAACTGATTTGAGGTCAATGCTAAACGCGTCGGGACATAATTTCGCGCAATTTCCGCAATTAAAGCACCTAGACCTATCAATTGCCGAGATTAACCCATCTCTTATAATAAAAGCATTTGTAGGGCAGTTGTCTATAACTTTACATTTATATCCTTTACTACACGCTTCAGGGTTAAACTTCATTACGAAGTTATTATCCCATACATCTGCATAAGTGATTTCTCCAACTTTTTCACGCCCTACGAGACTTAAAATGGTTAATTTAACGTCTCTATCTGATTTGACAATATCATCAAAAATTTTGTCAGTAAGGATAGGTATAGGGAGGGCTATCGAGCAAATGGGTTCTAATCCATAAGATGTTTTAAAAGCTCCTAAATATTCCGGTTTCATTTGATCCATGGGGGCGATTGTCATCATATTGGGTTTTGCGATATAATTACGCGTCCCTGGCCCCATTAGGTACCCACGAGCTCCATTGACTAAAAGTGGAGATCCTACTCCAAAAGTTCGGAAAAAAGGATCGTTTTGGAAAGGATTTAGAGCACCACAGCCAGAAAATGTTAATTCTGACTTATCCGGTTCAAATGGTTGGCACGAAAATATCGTATCTACTTGATATGTTTCGCAGTTAAGCATAGCATTGTAATTTTTTATCGCTTGACGAGTCCCCATAAGTTTTGCATATTGCATTTCCTTTAAAGTTAAATCTCTATCGATTATCTCTCCTTCACTGCTTTTAGCATGGATGGAGATAGGCTTTCCTTCCACTATCTCCCTAAATAAGGAACCTCCACAATAATTTTCTCTTGAGTGACTTTGAGCGGTGCCGTAAACAATTAGATCAGCAATTCCTAAATACTCATTGGGGCACGGTCCAGGAAAAGCAGAGATTCCGTTTAGGGTGATTTCGGTAAATTTTCTTAAGGTTTTAGGGGATGCTAATCTAAAAGAAAATACACCCATAATTCCACTCATTAGACCTTTAGTGGCGGTTGTAATCACATCAATGTCTTCAAACTTAAAATTTTCTCCCTTTTCAACGCGACTGATAAATTCCTGAGCAGTGAGAACATTTGCGTTGCCGTTATGAATTTTTTTCTTTATGTCAGAAAGCTTTCGTTTATTAGCCATTAGAACCACTTATAACATATATAACATGTAAAATATTTATTCTAATAAATTTTTTTTTATTTAAATACACTTAAAACATCGAAAACGCTACAGATAAATCCCGATCTGAAATTAGAGGTTAAGATCTAATTGTCATATTTTGAGTCAAGGTTAAGGGTAAATACTAGCAATTTCAAGGAAATTGAGCAGAAATTACATTTTTGTAAATTATTAGGAATTCAAAATGTGATTATAGAACTTGAAAATAATGGAGAAAAAATGCGATCAGATTTAAAAAGAAGAGTAGAAGAAATAACTAATATAAATGTTAAATATCGCACTAATATTAATCCAAAAAATCTAGAAAGTTTAATTAAGAAACTCAAAGGAATTGGACAGTCATCCAACATTATAGTAGTTGAATCTGCAGATAAAAAAATTCAAATCCAGGCAGCTAAAGATTCCAGAGTGGATATAATCTCGTTTTCAGAGCAAGCTATCCTTAAAACCATTTTTCCAGGAGTAATTTCGCTTACCAAACAGAATCAATCATTTATCGAATTTTCACTCGCACCAATAATGGTAAAAAATAAATCATTACAGTCCAAAAACCTAAGAAATCTTTACCGAGGCGTACAATTAGCTAATAATTTAAATGCAAACTATATCATAAGTGGGAATTTTGATGAACTTTACTCATTACGACATCCTAGAGCTTTAATTAGTGTTTGTCATACACTTTTAGGCATTTCATTGTTACGAGCTAAAAATTGTTTCTCTAAAAATGTAGTTTCTCTTCTAAATCGTGTACAAATGCGTCAAGATAAGAATTTCATAGAATCGGGTGTAAAATTAATAAATCGGGGTGAAATATAGTCGTAAGAAGCGAACGTCATAGATATATACTATTCAAAGTGATATCGGAACATAATATGCCTTTAAATAAGCAAGAGATTCTAAATTCGATTTGGACTTCCCTATGGAAGTATTTTGGCTTAAAAGAAGCTAGTAGAGTGGGATTATGGTTGATTGATATTAATTTTTTAGAAGGTTTTGGAATTATAAGATGCTCTCATCAAACAAAAGAAATCGTGATTTCAGCTTTGACTTTAATTACTGAAATATCTGGTAATAAAATCGTTTTATCTCCTATAAAAACATCTGGGACTATTCGTAGAATTCAAATTACTAAAAAATTATTTTTGGAATAATATTAATTTATATTTTTAGTTATTCAGTAAATAGAAAATGAAGGATTCTAAACTCACATCCGCTCAAATAAAAGAAATTAGCTCCTCACAAACCCCTAGTATCGAGTTATCATTAACTCATATTGATAATATAGAGGATTATAGCTATCTGTTAATTATCAGATCTGAGACAAATAGATATACTAAAATAACAATTTATCCCATAGAAAAACAAAAGATAATCAAATTAACTATACGGGGTTTAAAAAAAATTGATGAATACACTGAAGCTTTCTCAAAAAAGCTTCAAGAATATGGTATTATTCATTCTACAGGATTAGTTTCGATAGAGGGATTGTTATTTTTAGAATGTTATCTTAACCTATCTTTAAACGAGGAAAAATATAAAGATTTAAAAATTTATTTGAATAAAAATAAAAAGAATATTAAAGATATTCAAATTATGGAAATAACCTAAAAGAAAAATTATTTGGATTTAAAATGAGTACTTGGAAAATTAACTTGAAATTTGCTGATGGAACAGGTAATGAAATAGAACTATACGACGCTAAATCTTATTTCAATGGGTATTTAAAACTGAAACGGTCATACTTTAATCGGTTAGTAAAAGCTATAAAAATAACTAAAAAATATACTACAGGCCACGCAATAGAAAAAGTAGTCGGCCCTGATTCTAAAGAATGGACCTTAAATCCATGGATGCTGCTACTAATTAAAGATAATGAAAAAAAAAAACCTTTTTGGCTATTTATTAAAAGAGAAAAGGATCTATCGGGATTGTTAATTGCAATTGGACCAAAACAATTCGCAGAATATAATAATAGCAATACGCTTGAAAATAAACGGGATATAAAACGCTTGATAAATTATATTGTAGCCTATTTAAACAAATTCAACTGCAGCGTTCTATTGCCTAATTATCTTTCATAAAATGCAATTCCTTTAGATGCTGATTGGAGTGCTATCTCTTCTATGCTCGGGAAATACTACAAATTTTTGATTGAAAATCCTTAAAATTTAATGAAACAAAGAAAAAATATTAAATTCAATTTTAATTATCAATTTTATTAAGTTTCTTAAATTAAAAGCAAAATTGAACTATCGCTTAATGATAATAAAGTGGCCATAAAAAAGTGAAAAAAAACACAATAGGCATTATTATTTTCATCTTCATTGCTCAATTACTTATAAGCTCAGCATTTCTGATTGTAAAAAGTCATGGAACTCCAATTGAATTTGATGTGGGATTTGGAACCGCACCTGTTATAGACGGTTTTGTTGACGGCGCAACAGACGAATGGGCTTCAGCGGAAAAATTGGAAATAGAGCTATTTCCTGATTTATCAAACCAAAGCGACGGATTATCAATTGAATTATGGGTGTTACAAGCTGAACCAAACTTATACATTTTAGCTAGATTTGATTTAAACGATCATAGCTCTAGTGAATATGATAAGGAATTTCTTGGGATTTTAATAGCGGATTGGGACGCAGGTTTGGACTTCACTGATGCAAAAATTGTTCAATTTTCAAACATGTCAACGAATAATTATTCTTATTTAGATTATTACATCAATAATACGGTTTATTATGAAGACATGAATCTTAATGGTGATGGTGCGGCAAAATTAGAGGGAAATCAAATAGTTTACGAGTTTTCCATGCCTGTTGAAAATATCGAAGGTGGTATCGAGGATGTAGAATTAGACCACGGTGATACATTTAACTTTGAGATAATATTTGGTAAAACTGCAATCTATCCCAGCGGAATTGTTATTTCGAATATTATTTCTATCCATTTACAATATCCCCCTGGAGCTCCGGAACGACGTATTGGAGAGTTATTAATGTCAATCTCCACAATTGTTATTTTTTCTACGATTGGAGCATTTTTTGCTTTTTATATCTACAGAATTACCCAACTTAAGAAAGAAATCGAAAGAATAAGGAGTTAAGACATTAACATGTCTAAAATAAAAAAAGAAAATTTAAAATCAGGAACGGTTAGTAGAAAACAAAAATTAGTAGAAAAATCTGCTTATCGTTCAGTCGTACTATCAGCCGTTATTGGGGGAATACTATTAATATCATCAATTTTCTTAAACGGGGGTTATCTATCTCTGGTTATAAGCGAAAATATTCTATTCCAAACTCTAGATATCACGATTAGGGTTTTAGTAATCCTATTTTTCTTCATTTTTATGACAATAAGTATCGGAAATTATAAGGAATTGACGGGTAAACCTTTAGATTTTAAGTTTATTATTCTTATTTTTTTCTTTTCATTAATCCAATCTTTTAGAGATTCTTTAGTTTTTTCTTTCACTCTCGTAGGTTTATTACTAATAATAGTTTACTTGTTTTTTGTTCAGGAAAACTAACAAAATTTATACTTTTAAAATTTATTTCCTTTAATGAAAAAAATTTCGCTTTTTGTTGGCCATAGAGGCACTTTAGTAGATTACGATGAAAACACATTGGAAGCGTTCGATATTGCAATTAAATCTGGGGCAAATTGCATAGAACTTGATGCCAGAAGAACAAAAGATAGAAAGATAATCGTATTTCACGATAAAATTTTAGCCAGGACTACTAATGGTAAAGGAGTAGTAAAAAAATTAACTTACAACGATGTTAAAAATCTTAAAACCAAAATAAGAAACCAAAATATCCCCCTTTTAGAAGAATCCATGGATTACATAACTGAAAAAGTGCAAATTATTATTCACTTGAAAGATGAGGGAATTATGAAAGATGTGTTTAGCTTAATAGCTAAAAAAGGAGTTCTGAAGAATTGTACAATCGGCGGAAGAGACTTTAATAAATTAAAAAGATATAAGAAAACATTTAAACCGATAAAAACATGTTTTAACATAACTAAAGGTAGAGGTTTAAATTTAAAGGAATTTATAGAAAAAGGGCAACGAAAAAAACTTAAGAATATTCCAGATATGATAAACATTCGATCTGATTTAATTTCTAATCAATTTATAAAAGTATGTCATATTAATGATATTAAATCACTTGCTTGGGGTTTTATGGGTTATAAACAACCTCTACAAGTAATAAACAGTTTAATTGATAACCAGATAGATGGTATATTATTTGATGATTATCATAATCTTAAGATAATAAGAGGAAATTAACTGGGAATAATAATTTTAGATGTACCCGTAGGTAAAACGAGTATAATATCGTCTATAGGTAAAATTTTAATCCATTTTTTCATCTCTGCTTCTGAATTGTTAAGAAAATAAGTCTTAATCTCTTTGGCCAGTTGTCCCTTTGTTTTCCCCGATTTTGAAGGTTTAACAATTATTAAATTGCCTTCTTTATTATTAAAGGCATTAAGAGGTTCGTACAGTACTTGAGGATAGAATGATTTAGAATCAGAAACGCTTTCATTTTTTATTTCAAGGAAATTTAATCTAAGCGCAATTTCGGTTTTTGCTCCCTTAATAATATTTTTTTTTCCTAAAATCATGAAACTACCTTTTGGTAAATATTCACCTGTAGGTGGTGTTTTAGAAATTTGATCGGTAAACACATAAAATACATCGACAATACCCCAATTTTCTTTCCACGCTACTGAATAGCTAGCTACAAAGTTTGCAGCTTCTTTAATTGACTTTTCCGGAATCTGTTTATTATCTGGATTCTTTATTATAGTAAGAGGGGACCCAGGAAAGTTTGTGTGAAAAATTATATCGTTGGGGTCTATATATTTTTTAAATATCGTTTCGTTTGAGCTAGCGTCTCGCCCACCAATAATTAAAAATCCATCGGAAGAAGTAAACCATCTAAATTTTTCATACCATTTCTTTTGTGGTTTCCTTACTAAAAAATCAATATCTAATTCGATAGATTCTCTCTCAATTGTTAACTTTCGAATATTTTCTTCTGTTTTTTGAATAGCTGGAAGGGTTCCCTTTAATTTTTTCTTCGCCTTTTTGCCTTTTGAATAAATAATATTTGCATTTTCTCCAACAGATTTGTTCAAATCCAAATAAACTTCTCTATTATCAATTAAAATTACTACTTGCTTAGTCGCAGGTAAGATCCTCAGAAACATATCCAAATCTTCAAAGTTTTCGTTTTTAGCATTGGTTAGTTTTGAGTTTATTTCCTCTAGAGAGAAACCCTTTTCTTTTGCTTCGCTAATTCCATTAAATAACTTATTTAAAGTGTTGAAATTATTATACATAAAATCGCCATGATCATAGTATAATTTCTTTTTTGCTTTTAACTCTTCAAGGTATTCAAGTTGGTTTCTTAATATTTTTTTCTGAGATTTTATTTTTTGGTTAACGGCTTGATCTTGTGGCGTAATAATTTTATTAGAATCTAGCTTAGAGAAGAATACATCAACGGCTTCATTAAAGGAATTGAAATGTTGAACTTTATTACCTTTATAAAGCTCTAAATCAAAAGGGATAACTGAAGCTTGTTCATCCTGTTCGTTGAATACAATCTGTGCCTTAATTTCCCCAAAAAGTAATTCATTTCTTAATTTTTTGAAGGAATTAAATAGAGCATCTAGTTCTATGGAAGTAAGATCGGTTCCTGATCGCTTTTTATCAACTCCCGCCCTAAGGCATATTTCTTCTGAAATCGTTCCTGAGATATTAATATTTCTTGCAAGAATTCTTACGATTTCATCTTCTAAATTACTTACTGTTTCATTAAAATCGATTTGAGGCAGATTAAGAAAATCTTTACCACGAGAACTAGGAAAATTATAAAGTCTATTAGCTAAAATGTCCCTATCTTTATATTTACTATAACTTTTTGCGATTTTTACGATGTTATTTTCATCAAGTAGAATATAATTACCTTTGTTAAATAATTCAACAATAAATTTCCATGATTTTCCCTCCACATTACTTATTTCAAAAATAATAATCCTATCAAAATTATGTTGATTAACAGATAAAATTATCTTATTTTTTAGATATTTTCTTAGAGATCTTATATACTGAGAGGGATATTTTGGGATAGGGTAGTTAAAGTTAGTAAAATTTAAACGAGAATCGTTTTTTACAATTAAAATCTTTTTCTCATTTAAACGTGTTTTTATTTTTAAAATTAGTAGTTCCCCATCAATTTCATAAACATTGTCAATTTTTCCATGAGGGAGAATAGTTCCTAATTCTTTAGTGATTGCAAATACATCAAAATTTGAAAATTTAATATTTTTCTTCATTATTATATTATCGTTTAAAATTATTGCTTTCTTATTTATTAGTCATGCATTCATTTTTTTCTATTTTTCCATTTTTAAGAGATACAAATATAATTTATACTAGGGTTAAATTTCAAAATTTTAATAAAAAAAATAATATTACTAATACTAATTATGCCTAAAGAAGATAAACGGAAACCAAAAAGAGTTAACATTAAAAAAGAACGCCAAAGACTCTTAAAAGAGAAGAGAAAATCACATCCTGAACAAGAAATTATTATAGATAAAAAATCCACAAAAAAAATTGATATACGGCTTGAAAAGGAAACAAAGCTTTATTGGATTAGGGCAATTACTGCAGTTTTAAGCGGACTTTTAGGCAGATTGCTATTTGGAATCTTTGGTTTCTGGTTATTAATCTGGATGTTGTGTTTTTGGTTTCTAACACCGTTTTTTGTTAGTTTTATTATCTTAAAATACCAATACGATAAAGAAGAATGGAATTGGAAAAATATAATTAAACCAGGTATAGGCATATACTTCTTGTTATTTATGATAATTACAGTAGTCACACATACCTTTTTAGCTTTTATCTAAAATATTTTGCAGTTCGATTGATTGTTTTACTCTTTTTTCGATTTTTTCTTTGGAACTGAAAACAATTTCATCCAGTTTATATATCCTGTTGCAATACACACATTGAATTTTCAATGGTTTTTCTTCTAGAACATTAAATTCTGTATCAATCGGTTCTCCAGAATTTGAAATACATGTATTACTTCGGCATAAAATCAGACTCTTGATAATATCTGGGAGTTTTACCTTCTTTTTTTCGATTACTTTATAATCTTCAATCAAAGATATCTTTGAATTTGGAGAAAGGATTGAAATTTGTTGAAGTTGAATTTGATTGAGAAAAACGCCTTCAATCTTAATAATATCTTTTTTATTGTATTTCTTAGAAGAAACATTAACACCAATTGTCATTAAATTAGGAGATTCTCCAAGTCCAGTTAAATTCAGAATGGTTAATGCATAACCGCTATCAATATGGTCTATAACTGTTCCTTTCTTTATTTTATCTATTTTTAATTTTTCTTCGCTCATGTTCTTTAAAATAAAATTTTGTGATTGAAAAATGTTGCTAATAACATTCATTAATTTATAAACCCATAATGAATAATGAAATAACGAATAGAGTAGTTGAAAGCATGAAATTGTACGATAAATTATCATCAACATCTAAATCTAAGTAGTCTATAAATCCTATTATAAAAGTACCAATAGAGGGAAGAATCATTAAACTAAAGAGGTTAATTGGATATAATTGATTTATAAATAGTAATGTAATAATTCCCGAGATGTATGCTATGCTCATTCCAGCAATTAATCCCTCGTAAGTCTTTTTTGTTTTTCGAATGTTCTTATGCCCGAATTTTCGTCCCACCAAATTAGCAGTCATATCTCCAAAAATAGACATAGTCATCGATGTGCATATAACAATTGGCCCAATAGGCTGAAAAAGTCCAAACATTATTATAATCGAAAAACAACCAATTCCCATAGAAATATGTGGGCCTAATCTCATATGTCGCTCCTTTTCCCTAAGAATTCGGTTAACTGATTTTAAAGGGTAAAGGTTTGGTTTTAAAATTCTAATAAAATCTGCTGTAAGTAACCCAATTAATGATACTCCAACTAAAAAAACTACCAAATATTGTGTAAAAATCATTTTGTTAGCTTCAATATCATAGATCGAGAAGAACAACTCAGAAACAATTTCAGGGAAAAGCTCTAGAATATTAGTAAAAATATTTTGAACTAAAAATCCAAGTGTAAAATAGAAAAAAGCGATTCCTAAGACTACTAAATGTGTTATTTTTCTATAAAGTTCGTATTTAAAAGGTAGTTCCTCACTCAAGTTAGAATTTTCTTCTTCTATATGCTTTTCGTTTAATCTTACTTTTCTTCTTTCTCTATTCACAGAAAATGAAAAATGAGGTAAGAAAAAAATGAGAAAAATTATCATAAATACATCAAAAGGGAATACTATAAACCCAATATTGGAAATATTTAGAGAATTTATCGATATATTAATTGTAATGCTAGCAATGAGGATTAATGAATTTACAAGGTTATTAATGAAAGCCCCTTTTTCATTTCTTTTTTTTGCCAAAAAAGCAGTGTAAAGCGAAACCAAGCCGTAAAAATATAGAATACAAATAATTATAATAGATAGTGCATCCAAAAATAACAATCTCTTTATGTTTTCTTATAGATATTATCTGAGAAATTTTAAAATCTTTATTAAAAATGAAAAAAAAAGTTTATAAAAACGCTTTTAGTTTTATTTATAACAGAGTTTTGTCAATATTAGGCATATTATTGAAACCTAATAAATTTATTCTTCAAAAAAAACAATAATCAGATTTTATTGCTTTTGTTCAAAAATCATAGCTAAGTTCTTTGCAGCAACTCTCATTACTTTAACGGTTTTCATCAATGTATCAATAATGGTTCCTGCACATACGATTACTAGACGACCTGCGTTACTAACAATTATATAACCATTCTCAGCTCTCACAATTATTTCACTTAAATCTTCTTGAAATAGTGTTTTAATTGTTGAACTTCCAGTCATTAACAATGCACTGGCT
>JAUWZR010000075.1 GCA_030615235.1 Promethearchaeota archaeon | reverse complement strand
CTTCTCTGTTTGATATAAGAGACAATTCCTATCGTTAAAAGTACAGACTCTAAGATTATAGTACCTGAACCTGTTTGAATCATCAAAACTCCAAAAGTGGAGCCTAATGTAGCTAGTACAGTAGCTTCAATGATTAATGTCGATATAAGTAATCCTAACAAATACACAAATGTCAATTTAATTTCTTCCCATTCCTTTTTGCGAAGCATTAAAATTGCGAAAATAGCAGATAAGAAATTAACTCCCCCAAACATTCTTGGGAGATAGGGATTTGTCCAACCCTCAGGATTCAAGGCCATATCATATAAAAATACAAGCATGACCCCAAATAAGAAAAAAATTATAGTATACACTATAAGTACGATTTTTGTAAGTTTTTTAATTTCGGTCATTTTTTTTATCAACCTAATTAGTTTTTCATTTTAATTTCATCATCAAATTGATGATCAATGAAAAATTTGGATATCCATCCATTTATAGTTGAGCTTCCGATAATTCCACGGAAATTCTGAAAAAAAGTGGAAGTTCCGAAAAATAGATATAAATAGAAATGTTCCCAATTTATACCTAATAATCATTTTATTTAGCTTTCATTAATCATGGAAAAAGTAAATTATCCCTCCTCTGAAGAAATTCTTAATCCTTCAAAACTTAATAGAAAGAATTATGACCATATAATTCTTTGGATGCTAGCCAATAATGAAAGTTGTGAATGGTCGAATTTTGAACAAAAACCTATCGAAATCCCTATCTCGACAATATCTCGTCATTTAACAAAATTAATCCTTAAAGGATATATCGAGAAATTAACTAGAGGAAAATACAAGATAACTCCAGAAGGGATAAAGAAATTTCAAGAGTTGTCAAGAGAAAGAAGCAGAGAACCAACATTAAGTTTCCCCCCTGACGCAATCTTAAAAAGGTGGAGAAATTATTCCCATTGGATTATATGGATGGTGTACAATAACGGCTTTTGCAAAAGGTCTGACTTTCTTGAACAACCTTTATCTATAAATCAATCCTCTTTATCAAAAACTCTAAGTTCATTAGTTCAAAAGGGATATATCATCAAAGAAAATAAAAGATATCTCATTACTCAATCAGGTAAATCAGAATATTCAAGGATACTACAAAATTACGATTTGGACAGACAAACAATTTTAGATGAGGAAAGAAAACGAATCGACGAAATTACGACAAAGGCATCCCAATTTTTTGATAAGTTCAATATAACTGACGATCGTGTTAAATTTAGGTTTCTCAATAAGGTTTTAAAGTTAGATTATTTAAAAGTTAGCACAATTTTAAAAGATGAAGAGGATTTTTATATAATTTTGCTTTATATTTCAATCAATCATCCCGATTTTTATCCTGATTATCTATCACTTGAGGAATTTTCGAGATTTTACAAAATAGAAAAGAGAATGCTCGATTTTTGGGTGAATGAGATTGTAGAAAGCGATTTATATGACTTAAAATTTTTTAAATTAGATATTTCTCCTAATAAATATTATTATTTCCATTTTGACGAAAAATTAGAGAAGATCCTTCGAGCTATTACTGAAGAACATATAGCAGCAAACAAATATTTAGAAAAATTTACAGAGTTAGGAAGCCTGAATTCTATGATAGATGATATCCTTGAAGAAATTTGTGAAATTTTATTTCATAAGGATTTCAGAGAATCATTGAGAGAATTTTTACCAGGATATATGAAATATTTAGCCTATAAAATTGAGATAAAAAAAGAATTAGTAGAGATACATGATAAACTAGAAGGAATTATTTGGCAAAATATGACGGATTTTATGCAATCGCAGAATTCCGAAGCATTAGAATCTCAATACAAGGAAAAAATTAAAGAAATTGAAAATGAAATTTCCTTAACTCCAAAGAATTACGATTTATATAATTCAAAAATACGAATCTTACTCTATTTTAACCAATATAACGATGTGTTAACGGAATTAGAAAACATGTTAAAGCTATTTCCTGAGAAGGAAATCGATATCATGATAAAAAAGGCGTATACTCTCAAAAAAGATAAAAATGTAGAAGATGGATTGGAAATTATTGAAGAATTAATCGAGAAATATCCAAAAGACAATTCTCTTCGTAATTATAAAGCGTATTGGTTGTCTTATTTAGATAAAAAACAAGAAGCATTGGAAATTCTTCGCGAACTCGTAAAAAAAGAACCAGAAAAAGGAATTTATCGCGATACATACGGAGAAATCTTAATACACTTTAAAGAATATGAAAAAGCCATACAAGAATTCCAAAAAGCCATAGAAATTGATACTAATGATTGGTTTATCTATCAGACTTATATCAAAATCGGAATTTGTTATATAGCACTGGAAAATATTGAATTAGCGTTTCAATATCTTAAGAAAGGAAAAGAATTAACAAGTAAAATTTTAAGCGATTTGGAATCAAAAAATAAATGGTTAGCAATTGTAGACCTTTTTCTTGCAGAGACAGAAGAACAAAGTTCTTTATTACCTGCAAATTAAGCTACTCCGAGCCAGTTAAATTTTTGTATTTAACTGAGAGAAATAAAGAGAGAATTGATTTAGAGAATAAGATTGGGTTTTACGAACACATAAGGAGGACAATTCATCTCTCTAATCTCTATTACCGTATAAAAAAAGTTACTTGTGTCTCTACGCATAACTATTTAAACTCAATAAAAGTTGGTGGAATATCTTTTAAAGCTAATAATTCTAAAATCTATTCTTTTTTTTTAAGATTACTGCAATCTTGGGAACCTTAAAAGATCATCTATAAGGTCTACATGCGAGATAATCATTCTGCGGCAACAGAATCTTTCGAGACCTAACTTTTTAAAAGCATCCTCTGCAGTTTCGCCTTTTTCTATTAGTTCTAGATAAGGCTTAAAGCTGGAAGCTATTAATTTTCCACACGAAAAACATCTTATAGGAATAATCATGATACAACATAAAAAGAATGATTCTAAAAAAATTTTACTGTTATTCCAAACCAAAAATTTTATTTTGTATCCATTATTAGATACAACATTAAAATCGATGATTTATGATAATATATTAAAAGAAATATATTGGAAAGAGAAAAAATGAGCTATATAAAATTTAAAGTCCCTGACGCTTTAAAAAAGGACATTAAAGACGCTTTATCCACGATTTCCGGAACGCGAGATGCGAAAATAAGAAAGGGAATGAACGAAGTAACTAAGTCAATTGAAAGAAGTTTAACGAAACTCGTTATCATGGCTGAGGATGTTAGCCCACCAGAAATTTTATTTCACGTTCCTTTGTTGTGCGAAGAAAAGTCAATTCCATATGGTTATGTATCTACGAAAAAAGAATTAGGAAATGCAGCCCGTATTAATATAGCCTCTTCTGCCATCGCAATTGAGAATGTAGGAACGGGAAACGATAAAGCTTTAGATGACATTTTAAAGAAGTTAGAAGCATTAAAAAAATAATCTGGTGAAGTATCTTAGCAAAAATAGATAAATCAAAAGGATCAAAAGGAAGAGTAACACACGATTATTCAATTCCCGCTGAAGTCCTTCAAATCGTTGGTAGAACGGGATTAACTGGTGAGATCAGCCAAATTAAGGTAAGGATTCTTGAAGGTCCAGATCGAAATCGAATTCTTACGCGAAATGTAAAGGGTCCAATACAAGTTAGCGATATCGTGACCTTACGAGAAGTAGAACGAGAAGCGCGAAAAATTCGTAGAAGAAGATAATTTTTTTTACCCTATTTCTTTTTTAATCATCAAAGAATCCTAATAATTGCAGATTTTTATATTCAGCGTGAAAAAACTCACGTAAGGCGATCCTAATGGCTTCTGATCTGCTAGGAACGATTTTCATTTTAATTAATTTTTGAATATTTACATCATATATGTCAGGAATATTGATAGTGATGTTTTGCATGGTAGGTTTTTTCTCTTTCTTAGGATTCGGCAAAATTAAATTCACTAAAGTTATTAATTTCAAAATGAGGTTCAGAAAAGTGAATTAACTAGTAAGAAAAATTATCTTATATTATTAACCCTTAACTAAATCCAACTTTTTGATAATAAAATATAAGTTAAACTTGTATATAAAATTATCTCTCTGTATTTAAAGGCATTTAAAGGCGCCTATATCAGATGTAAATAATTTTGATGCCTTTATCTTTAAAATGAACATTTAATGTTATTAATATAAAGTCGATTGAAAAAATTTTATTTTTATAATCTATCTTCTTTTTTTACGTATCGGCCTCTCGTTTCAATTATTGATATGTTCTTTAAAATATCTCTACATTCATTGATTTTCTCTATCCCATATCCTTCGCGATATCCTTCAAGAAAGGCGTCAAAACAGATGGTATAATCGCTTCCATGTGATGAGATCAAAACTCTCTTAAATAAATGAAGATCAGTGCTTTTATCCTCAATTGAATCAGAGTAATCATGTAAACCAAAATCAATGATAAATAATTCTTGAGTTGGGGTTAGGATTATGTTACTTGTAGTGATATCACCATGAATATGACCATTTTTATGCAAATACGCTATAATCTTTCCTATTTCTTTTAAGTATTGCACTTTCTTTGTAGTAGTCAACGAATTTAAAATATCTTTTAATTTTTCACCTTTTATATATTTCATTACAATTGTCGAGTTTTCAATATCAATTTCGTACACAGGAGGGACTAACACACCATAATTTTTGACTCTGATTAACGCTTTAGCTTCGTTAAGAGTTCGATTATAGCGGAGAATCTTGTCGATTTGTTCTATGCGATATCCTTTAGGAATTCGCTTTTTAAAAATGGCTTCCTTTCCAAACCAAGAACCATAATAAAGACTAGCTTCTGCTCCCTTGTGAATTAGTTTTTCAACAATAATCTCGTTCGACAATTTAATACAACACCTATGATCTCCATGGGATTGTTATTTGATCCATTCGTTCTTTCGGATTTATCTGGGTTTCTGAGAGGGTATTACCTCCAATAGCCTTATACCTCAAAATACCCGTCCACGCAATCATAGCTCCATTATCTCCTGCGTATTTAAGGGGAACAACCTCAAATCTTGCACCATGCTCTTTACTGATGTATCTAACCATTTCTTGTAATCGTTTATTAGCAGCCACTCCGCCAGTTAACAAGACTTCACTTTTTCCCGTGTGAGCTAAAGCTCTTTCGGTCACTTCAGTAAGCATGGCAAACGCTGTTTCTTGAAGGGAATTAGCGATATCATTTAGGGTATATTTATTTTTGTAATCCTTCGATTCAATCAACCTTTTAGCCGCAGAATAGAGCCCAGAAAAGGATAAGTCCATACCTTTTACAACGTACGGCAAGCGTAAGTAGTTATCTGACTTACGAGCTAATGCTTCAACTTTTGGACCACCAGGATGTGGTATCCCAACATCACGAGCAAATGAATCTATTAAATTACCAACAGGAATATCTAATGTTTCTCCAAAAATTTGATAACGACCAGACTCATAAGCACTAACTATCGTATTTCCTCCTGAAACATATAACGTGAGGGGGTCATCTATTTTGCACAAAAATCGTCCGATTTCAATGTGAGCAATACAATGATTTACACCAACTATCGGTATTCCTAAAAGTTGACTAAGCATTCTCGCAACATGAGCGCCTATTTTTAGAATTTGTCCTAAACCAGGACTTTTACTGAATGCTATAAGATCAATATCTTTAATTGAAATCGAAGCATCGTCTAAAGCCTTATTGATTATACCCATAAAATTGTTTAAATGTTGCTCCTTTACCAATATTGGGTGAATTCCCCCCTTTTCAGGGATAAATGTGTCATTCACTAAACTGAGAACTTTTCCACTGAAATCTACTATTCCGACACTCCAGGTATGTGCCGTGGATTCGATTCCAAGCGTTAGATTATTCTTCAAATTCATAAATTTCGCCTAAAATGCATATAGTTATGTTGGTGAGTGCAATAAAAGAAACGATGAAATAGAAAGAAAATTAGCTGCTGTTTATATTCAGGTTGACTTAGTACGCTTTCGAGGCGTTCTTCTACTTCGAGCGACGGTAGCTGCTCCTTTTTTTCCTTTCCTTTTAAAAACAGTGTATCCACAATTCCCGCATGAAGATCTATCGTAATGGTCAGCGAGAAAATACGATGGCCCGCACTTGGGGCACACACGATGAGTCCTTACTAATTTACCATCGTCAATTTTATAATATTTTGATGCATCTGTCATAGTAATTCATTTTCTTATAAATAATTTTAATCGTATTCAAATAGGTGCTTATATGGTTCTTTCCTCTTCTTTAACTTGTAAATCTCTGATCGAGTATCTTTTGGTAAATTCCTTACTTGAATGTGGAAAGGCTCATAGAATTGAAGCTCTTTAGAATCCTGATAAATGTTTACTAAACCAATATCGTACGAGCTACCGAATTGAGTTTGAATTTTTCGAATGATAGTGTACTTTTCTTTTGCGTTTTTCATAGCTGCAATTTTCTTTTTAACCTCTAACCTATTAGGCGTACTGGCATCGAGGTGTTCGATTCTAAATTTAACCTCAGTACGATCGATTACCGGGTTTTTCTTCTCCTCTAAAATTTCAATATTGAACGACATTTCGAGTCTTTTAACAACAGTTATTCTCAGTTAATCAGTTAATTTAAAGATAATTCTGAGTTATAAAAGATTAAAAGAATATTGAAAAATAAAATTTTGCTTTTTTATTAGAAAACAATGGCTGAATATAAAAGGTCTGCTACGAAAGCAAGAGTTTTGATGCTCATCGAAATAATTCTAATAATTTGTATGCTCATTATTTTTTTGACCTTAGGAAATATACTAGTTGGAATCTACGCTTGGATATTTATAATTAGCTTATTATTATGGGTACTGCTATTTATTGTAACAGTAAAACTCTATGTAAAAACAAAGTTAATAAAACCTGAGAAAAGAAAATGAATGAAAATTTAAAGATTCCACCGAATGAAAGACACAAGTTCTCTCAGCCGTTAGGCAAATTATACGCAGGAACCCGAGAAGAAACGATTATTGAAGTAGAAAAGGCCATAAAAGAATATCTTACGAAAGGGTTTGAAGTATCAGTTTATTTAGTAGGCGATATAGTCACACAAGATTTCCTCGCAAGTAACTTTTTAAAACCATTTATATCGCTCTGTATTGTAGATGAAAAAACTCAAAGAAACCGTATTGAGATTGAGGTCGAAGATTTTTTTGAAGAAATTATTGAATTTGAAAATCTTGAGGGAGGGATAAAGAGAGAAAGCTTTACGCTTTTAGATGAAATAGTTAAATCCAAAAAAAGAACCCTATTGAGAGTTATCGAAGGAGAGGAGGATTTACTCGTCTTACCGCTGGTTTTAAGCATCATTCTCAATGATAAAGTAAAAAACTTAGTCTTTTACGGTCAACCACCTGTCACTGATTCGAAGAAACCAATCCCAGAAGGAATCGTTATGGTTGACATTGAGAAAAGAATTCAAAAAGTAGTAGATAAATTCGTAAGAATGATGAAGTAATATTTAATAGAAAAAATAATTCACTTACGAGCCTAGCTCAGCGAACTCTTAAAGCATATTTTCCAGGAAAATGGATTTTAAGATAACTCGCCATTTCCGAGTTTTTTGGGTCAATTATTATGACCTCACCCGTATAATCTTCACTAAGGCTATGCGTTTTACATTTTGGACAAACTATCGGATTTTTAGTCATCAGGTGGCAATTTTTACAGGCCTTTTCGAGTTTTTTCATTATGTATTCCTCTTAAATTGTTTTAATTTGTTTTTGCTTAATCGTTATTCCTCGCTGACTTCCTCTTCCTCTGAAGCTTTTAACTTTTTGGCCTCGATATTTGCATATTCTTCTGCAACATCAGCTTCAATCCAATCGAGTTTTCCTAAGAATTTCTGTCTCATCGTTAAACCAAGTTTACCACTACGCCCAGTGCCTAAGGAAACTGCGATCACTTTAGTTCTTACATCATTATTGACTTCAAGTATTTTCCCCGTCTCTTTGCCTATAAATCGATTTCCTACTTGTTCATACGATATATAATCGTCGCAAATTTGGGAAACATGAACCAATCCATCTAATGGCCCAAGTCGGCAAAAAGCTCCAAAATCAACCAATTCCACGACTTCTCCCTCCACTACCTCACCAAGCTTTGGTCTAAATGCGAGAATGGAGAATTCAACTTGGTGGAAAGTGTTAGCATTTCCAGGAATAATGATACCCTGCCCTACATCAAGTACATCAACGATCGCAATAATAAATCCATAATCTCGCGTAATTATACCCTCGTATTCCTCGCTAAGAATAATTCTTGCGCTGGTCTCCTTAGGTTGACCGAATAAAAATGGGGGTATCTCGACCTTAGTACTTATGGAGAATATTTTAAACATTTCAGCATACCCGTTATTTTGGTTAACTTAAAGTAAATAATAGTAATATTACTAAAGCAAATTAAGCATAAAATTAAAAATTTGTGGTTTTGATTAATTCAAATATTAAATTTTGAAAGTATTAGGCTTGGACAGAGATAGAAGATATTTTAAATCAATTGAGCTATTTTTTCGCATGTCCTTCGGCAATCTAACAGGATTAACCCGAGCCGTACTTCCTTAGTTGTAGAAACAGTCAAAACCGCGTTTGGGCCAGCCTGCATGACCAAAAGATAACCGTTCGACCCCCGAATATATAATTGGTCAAAAGACCCTTTAGCCATCTCTATTATAGCCCTTTCGGATAAAGAGAGTAAAGCAGCAGTCATCGCGGCAATTCTCGTTTCGTCAACGCCTTGGGGGAGTGCAGAGGCAATCGGTAAACCCTCAGCCGATACAATAGCAGCAGACTTTACTTCTGGAATAGCTCCGAGTAATTTTTTCAAAAGGTCATCTAAAGTTTCGACAGACTCCATTACTGACAATTTCTCCTTCTCTGTAAATAGTGATTTTATTAGATAAATATATTGTAATATAATAGAATTGAGATTATTTTTAACTTATAATCTAAATAGATTTATAGTATTTATTTATTTATTTATTTTTTATTCGTTATCTATATAAAAATCTTCTATATTAATGATTTATTAAAGTTTATAATATGTGGATGAAGATAATAAATGGCTAAACCTCTCAGTGAAAATGATATTAGTCTTCTTATTTTTTGCAATAAAAACAAAAGACATAGTAGTATTTCTAGGGTTTGACTCAAATTTGATTTCAGTTTGACTCAATTTTAAAGCTAAATGTATAAATAAAAGAATAATTAATTGATGATTAATTATAAAAATAATTAAAATAACCAATTATACTGCTATCATGGATTATTGGGTTTTTGTGGAGAATCTTTATAACACAACTTTTACGCTATTTTTCTTTACTTTAATGAGTTTGATGTATTATATTGGGGTGAAGGGTTATAGAGCCAAAAACTCTTATGGTGGAATTTCTTCAATACTATGCGGTGTATGCTACTTAATTTTTGGATATTACAACTCGGTAGTTGGATTTTTTACTTATCCTTATATGGGATTTATGGTGTGGTGGATTGGAATGATTCTTGTGGCAAACCTCATCTTTACATCTATTATTAGGGTTGATATCAAGAGGATGAGGAGAGAAACAGATAATGGTGAGGTTGGGTCAAGAAAGGAATCGATCTTAAGAAGATATATCCGGAAGATGACTCAAGAAAATCCCTATAAAGATGATATCCCTTTTAGAATGGAGTTAATTCGAAAAAGTTTCCATCTTTCAGGATTTTTATTACTTATTGCGTTCTTTGGATTTTTAGCATTACCTCCACTAACATCCTTGGTAAATGACGGTATCATTAACATGATTCAGCAGCTTGAACCTTCATACAATTTTCTATGGGGTAATTTATCTACTTATCCTTTTGGATTTGGAGATTTTCAAGCAGTAGTTGAGGTCACTATGTTTGCGTTAATTGGTGCTTTAGCGTTTGTTATTGTATCAGATATAATTCGAATCGTTTGGGGGCCCGAATATTCAATTTTTAATTTTTTAACTAAATCTATGTTGAGAAACAAAGAAAAAAACGCAGCGGGACCACAAATTTATATCATTACGGGTTTTATCTTTTCCTATATGTTATATATGGCTGGTATCATTCATATATTCGTTTTTTTTGCTGGAAT
>JAUWZR010000047.1 GCA_030615235.1 Promethearchaeota archaeon | reverse complement strand
GGAGGAGCAATTAGGACAAACATAATAATATTAAAGACGAGTAAGAGGGGAATAAGAATAGCATATTCTTTTATGGAACTCTTTTCTGTGTATCCTATGACTCCTTTCAATGATATTTTATTGTTCATGTTTCTTTGAATTATCATTATCAAGAAGACTTTTTTTTAAGACTCGATTTATATTTGGAACATCACTAGCTATGTGAGAAATTACACCTAAAAGGCAGGGAATAAAGAGTATATTGATAAATAGGCAAAAAATAACAATAAAGCTTAAAGAAATAATTATATGTGTTATCATTGCAGTTTTCAACACTCCTGTTTCATCAATTGTGTCCATAAATAATTTAAATTCTTTAAAAATCATTTTAGGATTTTTAAACTGATTAAGTCTATCATCCTTCTTAACATTAATAAGTATTATTATGTCAATATCAATTAATATTGAGACAAAGCCACTAATTAAAACCCAAAGCAAAATCTCGATTACAGATAAGAGTGGGAAAAAAATAATAGATATGGGGATTGTTATAATAACTGAAATGAGAAAATGATGATGAGGCAACATACCTAATCAAAATTTAAAATCTTTATTAAAACTTCCTAACTTTTTCTATTACGAACTGCTTATTTGTTTAAATTAAGAGAAAAGTTTAATGAGATGTGGATTAAAGGAAATAATTTCAAAAACTAATTTTTATTGATTCTATGTCTCTAAGCCATTATGGTGTGTGGAAAGATGAAGAATTTGATTTTGTTTTAAATCAAATGGAAGATCTGCACTTAAACACAAAAAATGCATTAATCGAATGGTATAACGAAAATTCTGATATTAAAAATATAACTGCTAAATACCACGAGATTTTTACTCCTAATTCAACGATTCACACAAAAGAAAAATTGTTTGGCTTAGAACTTATGATTTCGTGGTTAATTGGGGGTTTAAAGACAAGTGGTTACATAGAATAATATATATCTATTAATTTTTTTTTAAGAATTTATGCATTCAATAGATTATTGTAAAGAATTTTAACTAAAAGTAGTTTTAAATATACTCTAAATTAATTAATTTTAATTCATATCATCAAAATAAAAGTCGAAGATTGGATTGTGATAAAAATGAAATTTATAGATTTATCTATACCTATCTACAATGATACTTTAGGAGAGCTTCCTTTAATGGTTCCTAAAATTGAATATAGTGATCATGATACTGGAGCTATACAAATGTCTTTTATATTTCCAAAGATAAAACCAGAGCAACATTTACCGGACGGAAAGGGATGGGCAACGGAGACAGTAACGCTAGGTACTCATAGCGGAACTCATATGGATGCTCCGTGGCATTATGCCCCTATTCAAGATAGAGAAATTGGGAAAAAAAAGGCAATGACAATTGATGAGATTCCTTTAGAATGGTGTATTGGACCTCTTATTCTGCTTGATTTAAAAGATAAAGAAGATGGATACATAATGACACCCGAAGATATAGATCAAAAGTTAGATGACATAGGACATAAACTACAAGAAGGAGATATTGTATGTATTAATACTAATGCTGCAAAATACTTTGGAACTCCAAAATATATGCATCATGGAGCAGGAGTAGGAAAAGAAGGAACTTTACATATATTAAGACAAGGTGTTCATATCGTAGGGACAGATGCATGGTCGTGGGATCCACCGCTTCCATTAACAGCAAAAAAATGGAAAGCAACGGTAAAAGCCAAAAATCCGGATTCTTCTATTATATGGGAAGGACATTTTGCTGGGAGAGAAATAGGGTATTTTCAAATGGAAAAATTAACGAATTTAGAAAAAGTTCCCCATATAGGAGCTACGATTTATTGTTTTCCAATTAAAATAGCTAGAGCCAGTGCTGGTTGGGTTAGGGTTGTCGCTACTATCCCTGAATAAATAAATGAGAACTAAATAGAAATCTGAAATTTTCATATTTTTACTTCCTACTAAATATTACAAATAGAAAGAAAAAAAATAAGTGGGAGCGACCGGATTTGAACCGGTGACCAACAAGTTTCAACCAATATTGGTTTTAAACCAATATCTCTGGAGCCTGCCGCGATACCGAGCTTCGCCACGCCCCCATGTTTTAGGTAAATAAGTCGTGGCGTAAAATAATTTGTTTTAAATAACTACTAACTTATAACTTTACAAATTACTTATTTTATTTCAGTTTTATGAAAAGTCTAAATAATTTAGGATTAAAAAAAATTTTGAACTCTCACTATTAAACTATTATACAATTTTTGAACCACAGAATTCACAAAATCTAAGGTTTTCAGCATTTTTTAAAGATGCCCCGCAAGTTGGGCAAAAATTAGGTTTTTCTGGTACATGTTCTCCCGGTTCATATACTTTATACTCAAAGGCTAATTTATCTCCTTCGTATTTGGGGAATTCGAATCCACAATTGTCGCAATAATTAATATTTCCATTCATGTAAATGTTACAATTCGGGCATTTGTTTATTAGTTTTAAACCACAATTACGGCAAAATTCTGTGTATATACTTATTGGAATATTGCAACGGGGACAATGTTTTTTAGATTCCCCAGAATATCGGTAAACGATGAGACCAATAAATGTAATAACTAATATTGGAATTATAATCACTAGTAGAATAATGACTTCAACAAAAAATAGTCCTATAGTGAGGAAACAAACGACTAAGAAAACAACTAAACCAATTATTACTGAAAAACTTTTTTTGTTGTAATCTCGAACACTCATTTGGGAAAATTTGTTCTATGTATAACTAGATTCTATAACTAGTAAAGATTTTATCATTTTAATATAATTCTTTTTTATCTTGTGCAGTTTTACAATAAGGGCAGATTAATGTATCAATAGCAATCTTTTCCCCACAAGCGAAGCATAAATATTCATTATCCCCAAATTGGATTTTTTTTTCAACTACCTTTAACTCTTTTTCTATATTTTCTGGTGTTTTATTGTTTGGCATAGTTAATTCAAGGTTAAATTATTTATTTAGCCTATAAAAAAATTGGAGTCCAATTTTTATTCTAAAATAAGGTGTGTTCAGAGATTATGACAAAATTTAAGAGCTATTCATTATTCTAGAGAAGTATAATAGATACTTTTAAGTTCTATCACTAAAAAAATATATAATTTTAGAGATTTATAAAAAATGCCCGGATCTCATGGTAGTTTAACAAAAGCTGGGAAAGTTAAACAGCAAACACCCAAAATACAAAGAACTGGAGTAAATTCGAGAAAGAAAAAACCACCTCGAATGAGATATCGTTTTCTTTATGAGCAGCGAATAAGTAAAGGTATATATGGCGGACAAAAAGATTCTCTCGGTGCTAAGCGAGCAAAATATAAACGTAACTAATAACGATTTTTTAAATAATTACGCTATAACTCCAATTTTTTTCAGCTGGTTTATTAAAACCTGACTTTGCTGGTAATAATGTGTAGAATTTTTACTGTCTCTCGCTAATATATCATAATAATCACACATCAATAAGTTCCAACGTATTGCTCTGCGAATGCCTGAAATTTCTTTTAAATTAAGCGCGAGTTTTTTTTCAAGATTTTTCATTAGATAAAGTGCTTTCTTTGAATCTACTCTATGATGTATATAAAACTCAGCTAATTCTAAAACCAAATCATGGAGTATTGGAACGAATTCTTTATCATCAAAATTAATACCGACTAATTCTATTCCAGCTCTCAAAAGTTTTTGGGCTTGAGAAAGATTACCTTTAGACTTGTAATTTTTTGCTCGCATGAGATGGTAATTAAGCTTTACTTTTATTGAGTTATTACCTGACTTGAGGGACTTTCTAAAATCCCATTTAGCATCTGCTAATTTATTTTGCTCTAAATGAATTAAACCTATATACAGATAAGCCATTCCTAGAAATTCGTTTTTATTCATAGATGATTCCTCATTTTCCAAGAATTTTACGATGATATTAAAGTGTTCCATTGCTTTATCGTATTCTTCCTTCTTATAGAGCCATTTTCCTAAATAATAGTGAATTTTAATGATATAATCAATCGGAACCTCTCCTGATTTAGCTACTCCTAGAGCACTTCGTAAGTAATTTACAGCTATATCTTCTTGATTGAGTAGTGTAGCAATCTCCCTCAATTTTAATAATATTGATACAACTACTTTTTTTTGGCGATTTTTATTAAATATTTTTAATGATTCATTTAGGAGCTGAGTTGCCTCATCAAATCGGTAATTTTTAATTAAAGCCTCAGCGTCAATATAGGAATTAATTGATTTAATAACCTCAAAATTAGTAGGTGGCGTATTAAAAAGGTCGTTATGGATGTGATATAATTCTCCTTTAGACAATGTGCTTTCATAGTGTAGGGCCGAAAAAGGGAAATTATTCATACCTGATTCAAAATCGTTCGAATCTAATTCTCTTTTAGGATTAAACTTGATAAAATCGTTTTGATTGATTTTTGCTAAATTAATTATTTCTATTATCGAGTTCAACATCATGCGTGAAAATTTAATCCAATTCTCTACATAAGTTTCAAGGCGAAACTCAGAGTCGTTGAATAAAGAACTTACAATATATGGAGTATAGGAGTCGAATGATGATCTAATATAGAACTTATTGTATTCTAAATCTTTAAAAAATGTAAAATACCCTTTTTCTAAAATAAAGAATTCGTCAAAAGGTTCATCGTTAGAGAAAAATAATGTTTCTGATGTTCGGAGCTTTGGTACTCCTTCTTCCAATTCCCAAGGTAATTTGAATGTTGGTTTTAACCTAACATTATCTAAAATACTTACGATTTTGTTAGCGTCGACACTATCGTAATGCTCGAACACATCGCGTTTATTCATAAGTGATACACGAATGCGATTTAACCATCTACTATCGTTTTCCTCAGTGATTGTTTCAGGAATTATTTTATTCAATAATTCAAGGAGGAGGATCTCCTTGCCTTTGATGGGAAAATTGTGTTCCAGTGAAATTTGAAGAGCTAAATCTCTGAGCATTTTCACGATGAAAATGATTACCTTGTCTGTATTTTGATTCAAATCCCACAATTTAAAAGCAAGACTAATTCGGAAACTTACTACCTCAAATGGAAAATTTAGTCTTAAAGGTAGCGACACAGGAAATTTAATCGTGAACAATATTAATTTATCCTTTTTTACACTGTATCTAAAATAATTTTCTATAGTACCATCTATCTTGAATCCATTTTTCTCGATTGCCTTTTTTAAATTTTCTAGTTCTGCAGACGAAAAGGGTCTAAGTGACATAAAGTTTTGATGAAAGTTATTGCTTTAATAAACAAATAAAAATTCAGATTATTAATTTTTATACATATCCTTATATTAACAATTATAAATAGTTAGATTTATTTGATAATATTGAGGAATAATTAAGAAAACAAGAGGTTTCGAGATGGATATCGCAAAATTCAACCAAGAACTAAGCTATAAAATTACTAAAGCAAATGGCTTAGAAAAGCACAATAAAATTCAAGAAGCTGTAGATTTATGGTTAGATATTAGCGAGATGACTTTAAGGGTATCTAAAACGCCGAACCTCCAATTTTCTTACAAATCAATGCTTATTGATAAGACTAAACAGATGATAGAACACATTAAAAACCTTAAACAAAAACTCATAAGTCAGAGAAGAGTAGCTCAACGTACAGAACAGAAATTTGTTTATCAAAGCACAGATTCAGAAATAGAAGCAGAACCAACTCAAAGCGATACCAAATTCAATTCTGTACCAAATTTAATGTCCGAAAACTCGAATATATCTAAGACAGTTATTCCCCAAGATGATATTAAAGAAGTTAAAGTTGTGAAAAACAACGATATAAAAAATCTACCCATTGGATTCAAGGAAATTGAAACTACTGAAGACTTTAAAATCATAACACCTCATGATAAAGACTACGTTTCGAAGATAATAAGTCAAGATCACAGTTTGGGAAGTTCTAAACAGGAAAAGAAGGATGTACCATTACCAAAAAGAATTGAGCCAGATCCACCCAGCGATAGAAGAAATATTATTTGTTTCGCTTGTGGGAGCGAGATTCCTTCTAATTCTAAGAAATGCAAAACTTGTGGTACTGATTTAAAATAATATTATGTGTGTTTTAGAAGTTATAGAATTTTCCAGCATCACCTAATTTAAAAACACCAAATCGCTCAGATCTCTTTCTTTTCAAGGTTAGCCACCCCATTCTTGTATCCTTAAGAGTTAATTGAGTCTTATAAAGAGTCATTATGTTGTATAGTTGATCACGATATTCTGCTATGCGAATTTTTACATGTTTTTCCATAGGAGCCTTCATTACATTGTAAATCGCGTACACATAAAATTCGGTGTTTATAAGGTTGAGTTCTATGGCCGCTTCTTTAGCAGTGGTATGTGTTGCTTGATGATCTGGATGATTATTATTGTCACTGGGCATCACTATCCGATCTGCATCGTAGATAATCGCTTTAGCAAGAGTTATTCCTCTGCTGATTTGATTCAAAGCATCTTGATCGTGGAATTCAAACAAATGAACATTGCCATTTGGAAAACCAAAAGCTTTAGCAACTGATTTAGCTTCTTTAAGTCCGATTTCACCTATCTGATCATCGCTTAAATTAATATACTCCTGTGCTTCTTCTATTATAATTTGATTATTCTTTTTTCCCCATGTGATTAAAGCACGGTTGTCTGTTACGTAAACTATATGGACATTATGACCTTCTTTCATCCATTTTAATATTGATCCTCCCGCTCCGTAAATTTCATCATCTGGGTGAGGAACAAATACAACGATCTTCACAATTTACTCTTAATATCGTTTATTTTGATTTCTATTACGTTTAATTTCTTCGTACTTTTCAATTGCTCGTTCCCGCCAGACGGTATTCCATTTTTTGAATCCAGATTTAACGTATTTTTCTCTTTTATAGAAGTTGTAGGAGACCCAATTAAAAAGAACAAAGTATCTCTTTGCACCGCTTTTAGTTGTTAAATTTTTTGACCTAACTCTTAAATCGTTCCGTAAGTGATTCACATATTTTAGTTCAACTGCATCTTGAAGTTTTCCCTCAATAATAGCATCTTCGTATAATATGCCTTCTTCAATGAAATACGCTCTTACATCATCAAATATATTTCCACGACATAGTAGAACTTTTTCTTTATCTTTATCGAAGTTTAGCTCCTTTAAGCCCTCTTTTACTAAATCAACAGTTCTCTTTACTGGCATTTTATTTTTCCAGTTTTCTCCTTTAAACAGGTCTACAGGGAGAGTTTTAAAAATAGTTTGTTTAGTATTTTTTCGATAAAAACCAATAAATGCATTTCCAACTAAATCTCCGGTTCCACTATCGTCTATTTCAATCGTCATTGTTCCGTATTCAAAACTTTTTATAAAAAATAGTGATTATATTATGATATTAAGAATAATTTAAAATTCCTTTGAACATTAAGAGATTCCTAGTTAATAATCTTAAATAGTTCTAAGATAGTGAAAAATGGAAGTTGAAATTTTAGTCATCGGGAATGAAATACTTATTGGAAAAACTAAAGATACTAATTCAAATTGGATGGCTAAAAGAATTGCTAAATATGGTCATAGGTTAAAAAGGATCATTGCCATTGAAGACGATATTAAGGTTATTTCAACAACTCTGCAAACTATTTTAGAACGCAAGCCTGATATCGTAATTACAACAGGGGGTCTTGGACCAACTTTTGATGATATGACATTAGCTGGAGTAGCGAAGGGCTTGAATAGAGAATTGGAAATTAATCAACACGCGTATAAGTCTATAGAGAAAGCTTACGAAAACGCTTACAAAAGAGGAATTCTAAAGCTTGAAGGGATGACGAAAGAAAGAGAGAAGATGAGTTACCTTCCTCGAGGATCAATACCCCTACCAAATATCAGAGGAACTGCTCCAGGAGTTAAATTAACAGAAGGAGATACTACTATTTTTATACTCCCAGGTGTTCCATCAGAGATGAAAGTAATCTTCCAAAATGTCGTTAAACCAATCTTAAAAGAAAAAAGAGGGAAATTTGTTGAAAAAGGCTTGTTTTTTATAGGTATTGGCGAGTCGCAGATAGCTCCTTATGTTACTAGAATCGAGAATAAATACCCCCTGCTTTGGATTAAAACTCATCCAAGAATCGGACTCTCATTGGAAGTTGAACTTTCTATAACTGCTTTTAATGTCGAGAACGGAGAAGAAATAGCAGAACAAGCTCTAGATGAAATAAGAGAGATAATTTTAGGTTTAAATGGTAAGATAAGGGAGAGAAAATAGCATTATTAATGATTCTAGATTATTGATTGCATGGAATCGAAAAATTATAAATACATAAAGTTAGAGTTTAAACGAGGTATTTGTGTTCTTAATTTCAATCGCCACGATAAAAAGAATGCTCTTAGTATGGATATGCGTTCAGAAATCATAGATGCGTTGAAAAATCTTAAAGAGAATAAAAGAGTAAGAGCCGTAATATTTTATGGAGGGAAAGATTTTTTTTCCGCTGGTTTTGATAGAGACGAAGTTCAAAAAGTTGTGCAAGGAGAAGGGGATTACGAAGCTTTTGTGGAGTCTAATCATCTTTTTCATCAAACTTTATTAGACTTTCCTAAAGTATTGATAGCTGCTATAAACGGATACGCTCTTGCAGGTGCGTTTGATCTCGCAGTAATATGTCACCTTAGAATCGCATCGAAAGATGCTTTATTTGGTCATCCAGAAATAAGATTTGGTGCGTGCCCATTATTCTTCCCATATATGGGTCTTGTAGGCCGTGGTAAAGCGCTTGAAATCTGTTTAAATACGGGATCTAGAGAAACATTTCTTAAAGCAGAAGAAGCTTTGAAGTTAAATCTAATAAATAAAGTTGTAAATGCTGAACAAGTTCTTGATGAATCGATTAAAATTGCGAAAGAAATCAATAAGTCTCCTGAATTTGCAGTTTCACAACTACTTCAAATTAATAAACTTAATTTCGATAGGGTTAAAGCTTTCGATAGCGAAATTGAAATAATACTCAAGAGCATGAAGTCATTATTAGGAAAGTAAATCGAAAGTAGATTTTCACAAGAATTACTCACATTATGAGATAATTAAGTTACCGAATACATCATAAGCCGCCATTTTTGCTTTAGCAGCAGGAGATTTTAAGTAATCCTCTTTCAATAATGACCAAATCATAGAATCTATTAGTTCTCCTTCAATATTTTCACATCTGTTTCGTAATGTGGCTTCAAATACATATCCTAATTTTTTTGGAATTGCAGCACTTTTAATATTTTTTGGATCACAGTGAATTTCTACACGATTTACTTTTTCTACCTCAAATGCTACTTTAGTGAGAGCAGAAGTCATTTCTGTAGCATATCCTTTATTAACTTGGTTCACATGTATCCAATACCCGATTTCAAACGCATTCGGTCCAATATCGGAATGTAGACCGATTCCCCCTACTAATTCAGTCTCATCAGGATCGAAAACTCCATAATTATAATTTTTACTTAAATCAAAATCAGCACGGAACAACCTAAGACGTTCTATTTTAACCTTCAGTTCTTCAGGTTCGTCTTTTACCCACGGCATCCACGGTTGAAGATGTTCAAGACTTTCTTGAACTGCTTTTTGTAAATAAAGCGCATCTGTAGGATTATAACACCTAATAACCAACCGTTCAGATTCAATGCGATATGCAGGTCCTAAATAAGTATGAGACATATTAAAAGATTATTTTGATTGAATAAAAATTTCATATAAAAAAAAGACTTTACTCATTTTCTTCTTACTCAAATCTTAGATGTACATTCCCTCAGGTGGAGGTTTTGTTTTAGGTATTCTATTGTAGGACGCGTAAATTTGTCTCAACATTTCTTTAAATCGGAAGGAATTATATTTCCAAAGCATATCACTTAAGTCTATATTTCTTGGATTGTAGCCTGCCTGATCATAAATTTTTTTTCTCTGGCGATCGTTTAGTGTATCGTAGGCTTCGTGTAGTTCAATAAATTTCTCCTTAGCTTTAGGATCGGTTTTATTAAGGTCGGGATGATATTTTTTCGTTAATCTCCGATAAGCCATCTTAATTTCTTCTTCAGAAGCGTCTTCTTCGATTTCGAGAATTTTATAATACTCCTTATTCTTTGCCATTTTAGATATTTTTCTTTTCTTTTGTATTAAGAAGAAAATGAGGAAATATAAACTTAAGTTCGAGTTAATATCGATTATTTCCTCTTATAATTTTAAATCTAAAGGTATTTTCACACATTTCTTTTTAAAAAATTAATTGGGAAGGTTTAATTCTTATTACGAGTAAAAAGATAGAAAAAGATCATTTGGTAAAAAATAGATGCCGTGGAGCAACGGTATTCTCGATAAGCACCCACATATGTGTTTTAGCTTATTTCATTGACATCTTTATATTTTCGTGATTTCAATCTGTTTAACTTTATCCGATATCCTTACAAGTTCAGCTTCTTTGTTATCAATAGCACCAACAATCCAATTAGAAATGCCATTACTAGAGAGCGCGTTAGAAAATTCCTCTACTTTGTTCGGATCGATAGCTAATAGCATACCACCAGCCGTTTCAGAGCACAAACAATCGTTAAAAGCGTATCCTAACTCTTCAGAGAGGTTTTTCGAGAGTTTGATTGAGGGAATGGTTTCAATAATGGCGGATAGGTTTGAATTTTGAAGCATCTCCTTTAAATGACCAGATAACCCGAAGCCTGTCACATCTGTCATAGCGTGAATGAACGAGAAATCGTCATATGTGTAAATCGTTTTTACTACGCCTTGATTAGATGTTGTCATAAGGTTTATGGCTAATTTAATCGAATCATTGAGCTCATTCGATGAATATTCCTTCAGCATATCCGGAAAATCTTTCTGGAGCCTATAAGCAGCCATAATTGCTTGTAATCCAATTGGTTTTGTTAATAGTAGTTTATCGCCTTTTTTCACACCTTGCTTCCGAATTAAATTGTTTTTATTTACAAAACCAGACGCTTCTCCACCGATAAGAGGCCACTCGCTGTATATTGTATGCCCACCAACTACTTTGGAATCAATTTTCTTCACCATAAAGCGATTAATTCCCTTAAGAATTCCTTCGGCAATGTACATCGGAGTATTTTTGTTAATTGCTAAAAACACAAGCATTCCAGAAACTTCTAGAACATTCATAGCAAATATGTCATTGGTAACGTTACACGCGGCAATTTCACCCATAATTTCTGGCTCGTCTATAATCGGAGTAAAAACATCTATACTTTTCACTTGAACCATGTCGGAATTTGGAACAGGCACAATAGCAGCATCTTCGATATCTCCCTTTAATCCTGTTTTCTCCAGTAATTTCTCTAACTGATTTGAACCAAGTTTACAAGATCAACCGTAGATTTTTACTTGTTTTGTTAATCGATATTCTGTTATTTTTTCCATTTTCACCTCACTTTAAATCCTATATTAAGATCTATTAAAATCTTAGATAAATATAATTTTTAGTATAAGAAAAAATATAATAATTACATATAATTCTAATAGTCTGAATTAGCCATGAAAAATCTATTTATTTTAGCATCTCAAGGAACGCTTCAATTCTTGTATTAAGCGGTCCTTCGTCATCTGAAGAATAGTCAGTATTTATTGAAAGAACGGAAAATCCTGCTTTTTTTAACTCTTTTTCTAATCTAACTGCTTCAATATCATATGGTTGGCAGAAATTTAATGTATAAAGAATTATCCCATCTGCGTTGTATTCTTTAGCAAGTCTTAAAATATCTTCCTTTCGTCCATCATTTGGGGTAAAACAGGCACAATTGATTGCTAAATATCGATCGGCTAAAAGTTCAACAAGATCATCGATGGTTTCTCCCATTTTTTCTTCAAATTCTGATTGAAAATATCTTGTCCCTGTACATGTTTCTTCAGCAACAATCACGGCTCCCTTGGTCTCAACTAAGTGATGGATTTTCCAATTGGGAATTGCCATAGGTGTCCCACTTATTAAAATTCTTTTTGCATCCTTATCAGTAATTCCTACACCATTTTTAACTCGTTGTTCTAACTCATCGGCTAACTTTCCAATCATTTCAATTTGCCTATCGGGGTCATCATAAAAAGCTACTTGCGAAACCAATAACCCATCTTTTCCTGAAATTGGAACAGAATCAGCTTTTCGAGTGTTATATACTCGTTTTAATTGTTTTCTCTTTTTAGAAATTTTTTTCATAGCATTTTTTAATTTATCAGCAGTAAGTTTGTTCCCAGTGACTTCTTCAAGTTTAATGATAAGTGCTTTAAGTTCCTCAATAAAATGCGCTCGCGCTTGTGGTCTTGTTTTGCATTGAGGAGTTTCCAAAATATAAACTGGTTTATATTCATTTAAAATCTCCCACGCTTTTTTCTTACCATCACATGTAGTTTCTCCAATTAACAAATCAGTTATTGCAAAATACGGACAGACATTTCCAATACCAAAACCTAATGCTGACTTAATTAATGCACAAATATTTGTTGGTAAAAGATCTTCTGATGCAAAATTTGAAAAATTCGTGCCACCACATAATCCAACTCCGATTGCATCCAAAGCAACGATTATTTCATCAGGTATATAAAGGCAAAAAGTACCGATTACTTTCTTTCCTTCTTCTTTTGCTTTCTTCAATTCACTTACACGCAACCCATGAATATCTCCAACAATGAAATCCCAAAACGCCATATTTTCCGGTCGATTTATTTGCGAGTCAATATATATTGTTTTTAACGCATCAGGAAGTACTGCTAGTAATTGGTCATGCTTTTCAATATCTATACCCAACTCTCTCCACATTGGATACCAATCCGGTTTTTCTTCAATCATTTTTTTTTCACCATAAACATTTTCTATTTTAAAGGTGATTTAATTAATAATG
>JAUWZR010000145.1 GCA_030615235.1 Promethearchaeota archaeon | reverse complement strand
TTATTTATTTTTTTTTCAATTAATAAATAATTGGAAAAATATTATCCAAGGAAATTGAAAAAGAAATTAACGAAAAATCTCTTCAGTAGTTCATATTATAGTTAGTCTTAATAAAAATTAAATAATTAGTGCTTTTTTTTTAGGATATCCTTAATATAAGCTATAATCTCATTTCCAGAAATAGCTTTAACTAAATAACCGTCAGCACCGAGTTCTTTTCCTTTCTGAATATCTTCAAAAAAGTTTTTCACAGAAAATAAAACTACAAGAATTTTAGGATATTTTGCTTTAATTTCTGTTAATATTTCATATCCGTTCATTCCAGGAAGCATAATATCAAGCAAAATAAGTGCGATGTCGTCATGCTTTTCTTTTACTATATTTAACGCGTCGTGTCCATTACTACAAGTAATTGTTTCATATTTCTCTAATTGTAAAAACTTTTCAGTCAAATTTGTAATATCTTCTTCGTCATCGACGATTAAAATCTTTTTTACTACTGACATTGAAACTCTATACCAGATAAATCTAATTTTTATATAAAATTCGTAAATTTTAATCTTTATTTATAGCTACCTAATATTGTTTCATTTTAGTTATTTAAAAAGTATATAGGATTCGCATATTTTGATCGCTAGGCTCGATCAATTTTTTTGTTTAAAAAGAGATTGATTCCAATGCGATTAAGTATTAAGAGAGTTAAAAAAGTCTGATAATTGAGCGAATAATCAATAGAACTAATTATTTAATATTTCCTTTACATAAGATCGAAGCTCGTTTCCTGAAAATGGTTTAGTTACATAACCATCTGCACCTAATTCCTTGCCTTTTTCTATATCCTCCTTAAAGCTCTTAACTGTAAAAAGAATTACTTTAATATCGTTATAGTTATCCTTAGATCTAATGGTTCTCAGAACCTCAAAACCACTGAGCGCGGGCATCATGAGGTCTAGAAGTACTAATAAGATTTCATCATATTTTTCTTCGATAATCTTTAATGCTTCTTTACCGTTACTACATGTAAGGGTTTTGTAATTATCAAGTTGTAAAAATTTTTGAACGAGACTAACAATATCAGGCTCATCATCACAAATAAGAATAGAATTTCTATCTGTCATATCAAATCTTGATTCTTTTTTTTAAATCACTTATATAAAATTTCTTTTAAATATATCAACTTATTTAACTAATTTATATTTATATGTATACTTTTTACCTTTCTGAATTAAAATTCTATTATGTCCAATCACGATAGCACTCCGAAGTTCCCTGACTCTTTTCTTGGGAATAATTCCCTAGACTATGATTCATCAATATGGATGGAGAGAAATCAAAAAAAAACTACACTCCTTTGTTTACAATATTTGTATGACGAAAGATTAGATAATCTAGAGAAACCGGATTTTTTAAAAGATGAACCTTTTTTCATTGTTGATTTAGGCTGTGGAACTGGATTTTCCACTGAGATTTTAGTAGAGAGAGGTTTTAGAGTAGTCGGAATCGATGTCTTACACGACATGCTTTCAAAAGTAAAAACTAAGAAGAATCATATGAACAATCAAAACAATCTCGAGCTCATTTTAGCAGACATAAACTATATCCCTCTAAGAAGTTCTTCTATTAATCACGCAATTTCTATTTCAGCCTACAATTTCATCACCCATAGAGCAGAGTCGATTCGAAATAAAACGAATATTGCACATAATACCGCAAAATATTTGTATATATTATTAAAACCTAACGGGAGAATTGTTATCGAATTTTACCCGAAAGATGAAAAAGAACTAAATTCTTTTATATCATCTTTCAAAGATAATGGTTTTGATGGGTTTATGGTTAAGAAGGACCCTAATCAAAAATCGGGTCAAACATTTCTATTATTAAAAAAACGGTGAAAATTATAGGGATATGTAAATTTTGTGGAAAAACAGATAAACATATTTCTGATGTGCTAAATATATGTCGAGATTGCATACTTAGAAGAGATTGGGAAATTGTTAAGCCACACATTTTAAATGTCCATAAACAAGTTAGAGCTTTAGTAGACCTACCTCCAGAACCTCCAAAAGCGGAAAATAAAGAAATTAAGTTGAAATGTAATTTTTGCATCAACGAATGTGCTCTTTCTGAAAACGATTTAAGTTATTGCGGGTTACGAAATATAAAGAAAAATCAGAGCGGTGAATTACCATTACCTTCTAAACGAAAAGGTTATATTCACGGGTATCTCGATCCAATACCAACTAATTGTTGTAATGCTTGGTTCTGTAGTGGGGAATATAACACCTACTCATATGCGGCATTTCTGTATGGATGTACATTTTCGTGTCTTTTCTGCCAGAATAGTAGCCATAAGCAATTTCAGAAGCGATATCTATTTGATAGTGAAACTTTAGCAAATCAAATAGTAAAAAATGAAAAAATTACTTGTATATGCTACTTCGGAGGAACTCCCGAATCCCAATTACCTTTTTCTATTAATTTAGCAGAACAAATTTTAGAAAAAATAGAAAAAAAAGATAACAAGAGAAAATTCAGAGTATGCTGGGAATGGAATGGAAGTGGAAGACAAGATTTAGTAGAAAAATGCATGAGAATCGCAATAAAAACGGGCGGAAATATTAAATTTGATTTAAAAAGTTTCAATGAGAAATTAAATTTAGCATTATGTGGTATTAGTAATAGTAGAACTCTTGAAAATTTCAAATTCTTAGCTGAAAATTTTTTTGGAACCAGGGGAAAAGAAATGCCAGAAATGAGCGGTTGTACATTAATGGTTCCAGGTTATGTCAACCACGAAGAAGTGGAGTTAATAGCAAATTATATTAGTGACATAAATCCTGAGATTCCCTATAGCCTTTTAGTGTTTCATGGTGATTACCAAATGAAGGATTTACCAATTACTTCGAGGAAACAAGCTAATAAATGTTTAGACGCAGCAAAAGAATACCTTGTAAATTGTAATTTAGGAAATAAGTTTTTACTCGGTTTCTCGTAATTCTTCGTTAAATTTCATAGTATTGATAGCAAAAAGTCTATTTTTAGGGATTTCTCCAATTTTACGACTACTTTCTTTCAATAGCAATCATTAATAGTAAAACAACATTTCATCATAATTATTATTGGAAAAAAAATGGGATAGAAAAATGAAGAGAGTCCAGAGCATTGATATGATTCGAGGATTTTGTATATTTCTTATGGTTTTAGGACATTTACTTGATTGGTGGATAATAATTTCGGATAGATGGTTAATATTTTATTTGTTCTCGTTTTTAGCGTCAATAGCTGCTACGGGATTTCTACTAGTATCTGGATTCAGTGCAGCAATAGCATATAAAAGTAGAACTAGAAAGGCAGAAACTTCTACTGATATCACTATGACCCAAGCTAGAAATATCTATTTTACTAGAGCATTATTAATATTAGCAACAGGTTTAATTTATAATACTGCAATCGCTTTAGCGATGAACGACTTGAGGTGGATTTGGGCATGGAATGTTCTCCAAACAATTTCAATTTCTCTCCTATTAGCGTGGCCTTTCTTAAGCACCCCAAAATACTTACGAATTGGTTTAGGAATTGGATTATTAGTTGTTAATGAATTGCTTTCACCATTTCTGCTCACCTATAGTGACCAAATGAATATTTATGGAGTTTTATTTTACATATTTTATAATCCTATAGAACAATTTACGATTTTATCTTATTTCGCAATATTTATAATCGGAACTGTAGTTGGAGATTTCCTCTTTAACATCAATATAATCAAGGATCAAGAGGAAAGGAAGAATACTATTAAGCGCGTGTTTATAAGGACGATATTGATAGTAGGATTAATATTTACTTCATTCGGAATTATATATCGTTTTTATGATTTTATTTATCGCCGAACTCTTTCGGCTATGTTTTACTCGATTGGAGTAGTTCTAATTTTGTTTTCAGTTCTCTTATATCTTGAAGAATTTGAGAAAATTAGACCGAAAAAAAGGTATAGGTTCTTCTTTTATTTCTCATATTACTCTTTTACTATCTATTTAGCTCATGATCTGTTGTATTCTATATTTTATCGTCAATTAAACGCTATAAATATCTGGTTTGCTGTTATTGGGATAATTATATTGATAACACTATTGCTAAAGGTTATGTACAAAAAGTTAGGAATAAAAGTCTCATTAAAAACACAATTGGGTATCTTGAGTTTGATAATCGTAAAAAAAATCGAACAAAGGAAAAGTAGAAATTAGAAAATTAAGTTCTTTTAAGGCATTAATGATAAAATTTATTTATTTTTAATAATTTCTGAAACTACTCAATTAAAAAAAGTTTAAAAAATGCAACAAGCACGGATAAGACTCAGTAGCACTCAATTACCAGCTTTGAAAGCTGTGTGTGAGCAAATAGAAAGCGTGTGTAAGAATCAAGGAATTAGAAAACTAGGACCTATTCCTTTACCTACAAAAAAATTACGAGTTCCCGTGATGAAAGCTCCATCTGGGCAAGGTACTTCGACGTGGGCAAAATTCGAAATGAGAATTCACAAACGACTTTTCGAAATAACTGCCAATGAGCGTTCGATGCACCTTATTATGAAAATTCAAATTCCTGAGTCAGTTTTAGTAGAAATTGAGTTAATGTAATAGAACTTCTTTCTTTGGATTTCTAATATCATTTCAAGAGAATTAATATAGTTTGAATTTATCCACTATTTATGCCCTTTACACCATTTCATTTTGGTCCGGGTTTACTTATTAGTTTAATATTTCTCTCGTTCATTGATATTCCTACTTTCTTAATAGCGAGTGTTATTATTGATGTTGAACCATTTTTAGTTTTAGTTTTTGACTTAAATTATCCTCTTCATGGTTTCCTACACAGTTTTTTGGGTGGTGCTCTTGTTGCTATTCCTTTATCGGTCATAATGAGTAAAATTAGAGGACATTTTTCGTCATTATTGTCTTTTCTTAAGGTAGAACAAAAATTTTCATTTATAAAAATCTTGTTGTCAAGTTTTATAGGAATTTACATTCATATTTTGTTAGATTCGCTTATGTATATTGATATTCAACCATTTTTTCCTCTTGAAATTAATCCATTTTACCGGAGTACTATATGGCCTGGATTAATTGAGTTATTGATATGTATCTGGTGCTTTATAGGAGCAATATTAGTATATATAATTAGATTGCTTCAATATAAAATTAAAAAAAAACACTTTGAATGAACTTAAAATTAAGCCTTAATGTGACTATTTATGTCTGATGACTTTTCTCTTCATTTCGATGAATTTAAATCAATAGAGAAATATTATGTTCTTAAAACCTAAAGCTCTTTTTGAATTATGGCAGATTATCATACAAAAACATTTTACGGACAAAAATCAAGTATAACACTTACAAGCCCTTCTAAGTTGGCTCCATATGTTTTCTTAAGTTGTGTAAATCGTAAGAAAGATGGGACATGGGAGAACACATCGGAGGGAGAAGGGAAAACTGTTAAAATAAGTATTGAAGAAATCATTTGTGTATTAGAGGTTCTTCTTAAAAAAAGCGCAAACTGGAGAGGTTTTCATATCTTTAAAGAGCGTAAAACAGAAATATATGTAGGATGGGAAAAAGATTCTCGGGAAGTAATTCAAATTAAAATTAGTGACTACATAAAGAAACTCCGTTTTCCAAATCTAAATTTTTTCACATTAATGCTTGAACATATACTAAGCGAAAAAATTGAATTTGCTACTAGCGGAAAATTTAAGAAGAAATCAGAAGACGGAGAAATTCAGGAAGAGGGCGAATATAGCGTATTTTCTGAGTACATCATTGCAAGAGACGGATTGCAAGTAGTAGAAACTACCGAATTTGAGGTTTCTGAAGAGACTATTGAAATTAAAGCTAAAATAAAAGTAGAAAGCCCTAAAGCTCTTTTAATAATATTAGACTCTGATAAAGAATTTTGGATTCCAAAAAGCACAATCCACAACAATTATGATGCAAAAAACAAAAAGAAACAGCAAAACCTTATTGTAGATAAATGGATTATAGAAAAACAAAGAATAATCAAATGATAAGTAAAGATACAAGCGAACAAGAAACACAAATTCAAGTCTTAAAATAAGAAATATTTAGATAAGAACATTTTATTATTTTATTAAGCTTTTGATTGATTTCTATGGAACTATCTATTAACCTGTTAAAGAAAATTGCGTTAAATGTATATGATGTAATTCACCCAATTTTAGGATCTCGCATAGCCGCAGAAAAATCTCAGAGAGGCGCAGGAGGTGATGTCTCTATGTATATAGACTTGCTTGCAGAAAAAACCATTATAGACGCTTTAGAAAGTGAGAAGGTAAATACATTACTTATTAGTGAAGAAATTGGAGAAAAATACATCGGAAATATAGATAAAGCGATTAGCAACCATAATATTATTATTATCGATCCTATTGACGGTTCCAACAACGCTGTACGAGGGATTCCTTATTGTTCAGTTTCAATTGCCTATGCGATAGGTAAGAGTATAAAGGACATAAAAAAAGCTGTGGTATTAGATTTAGTTTCAAAAGATATATATTGGGCTGTTAA
>JAUWZR010000107.1 GCA_030615235.1 Promethearchaeota archaeon | reverse complement strand
ATTACATCGATTTGTAGGATCAATTACAGCAATACTAGGTGCCGATTGGTGATTTTCGCAAATCCCGCAATCATATGGACAGCCATTAGTGATTTCTCTAATACCTGATGATACTTCAGAAGGTTTTGAAGAGTTATCTATAGTAGAACCAATCTCATTAGCGAAACTTTGGTTCCATTTGTATTCCTCTGGGTTAACCGAAATCTTATCTTTAAAATCTCCATGTTCCTCACAATGCTTTCGCATCATAACCCAACCCATATTTGCATCAAGATAAATCTCAGCAGGAATTGGTTGTAGGCATTCTGGACAAATACTTGTTGTATTTCTAATTATTTCTTCAATCATGATTTTTAATTCCTAATTATATAGCTGTATTTTCTTTCTTATACATATTTAATCTTAGAATATAAACCTATTAAAACAGCTAATAAGATTATCGATATTAGATTACTGTAAAAGAAATTTAAAATTAAAGGGTAATTATCAAAAAATAAGAAGTAAAGAAGTTATCTTTTATTTTCGAAAAAAATAACAATTAAAACATTTCACACTTATATTTGGATTCAAATTACCAAGGTCTTCTTATTGTAGTAGCTCTACTCATTTCAGATTTATTTGGATAATCCAAATTATAATGAATTCCTCGGCTTTCTTTTCTAGAAATCGCACTTACAATGATTAATTTTGCAACTGTAGCTAAATTTCGAAGTTCCACGAGGTTTTTTTCTATTTTAAAATCCCAATAATATTGATTGATTTCGTCTTGGATCAGGTTAATCCTTTTTTTAGCACGCTGAAGCCGCTTATCAGTACGGACTATTCCTACATAATTCCACATAAATCTTCTTATCTCATCCCAGTTTTGCGTAATAATAACAGCTTCTGTAGATGGAACAGCTTGACCTGGTTCCCATTGCTTAAATTCTTTAATTTTTAAATCAGAAGATAATGATGCTAAAGTTTCGGCGCACTCATGAGCGCTAACCACTCCTTCAAGCAGAGAATTACTTGCCAAACGATTCGCACCGTGAAGACCCGTACAAGCAGATTCCCCTATAACATATAGATTCTTTACTTCTGTAGATCCATTAATACCTGCCATTACGCCTCCACAACAGTAGTGAGCTGCAGGAACGACTGGTATAGGATCTTTGGTTATATCAATATTAAACTTTAGGCATATGTCGTATACTCCAGGGAAATGGCTTTTGATAAAGCTTGGAGTTTTGTACGAAGCGATGTCTAAATGAACGTAATCATCTCCAGTTTTCTTGAGTTCCGCGTCTATCGCTCTTGAAACGATGTCTCTTGGGGCTAATTCTTTGGAAGGGTGGTAGTCTTGCATGAATTCTTTACCTCGAAAATTCTTCAAAATTGCTCCTTCTCCTCGCATCGCCTCTGTAATTAAAAAAGATTTAGCATATGGATGGTAAAGGCAAGTAGGATGGAATTGATAGAATTCCATGTTCGATATTATTGCTCCAGCACGATATGCCATTGCTATTCCATCTCCCGACGCTATATCTGGATTAGTGGTATAAAGATAAATCTTACCTGCACCACCTGTTGCTAATATTGTTGCTTTTGCAGCAATGTTGTGAATAATTTCGCTTTCTTGATCTAAGACATAAGCTCCATAGCATTTGTAATTATTAGCATATAGGTTGATCGCACACCAATGTTCTCTAATTTCTATATTCTTTATTTTTTTTATGTTATCTATAAGTTTCTTTTCTATAAATTGGCCTGTTTGGTCATTTACGTGAAGAATTCTTCTTTCCGAGTGTCCACCTTCTTTACCAAGGTCGTAATTTCCAGCATCGTTTCTGGTGAACTGAACTCCCATTTCAATTAATTCATTTATTCTTTCTGGTGCTTGAGTTACAATTTTTCTTACTACTTTCTCATTACAAAGTCCATCTCCAGCGTTTAATGTGTCTTGAATGTGTTTCTCAAAATTATCGCTATCACTCCAAACGCTTGCGATACCACCTTGAGCATAATACGTACTTCCCTCTTCCAAGTTTTCTTTAGTAATTAGTAATATTTTATCATCTGGGGAAAGATGTGCTAATTTTTTTGCCAATGATAACCCAGCGATACCTCCACCAATGATAAGAAAATCAGTTTTAATATTCAAAAGACTTCTCGGCTTATTTCAATTTTTAAAGTATTTATTATGAGATTATGACCAAATAATTATTATAGAAAATTTGTTATTGTTTTTGAATTTACTACTTATTAGGGGGAATGTTTCGAGAAAAATTATGCCAATACACGATCCTATTTACTCCCATTTGTAACTACTTAATCGTAATTTTTTTTTAAGATTTTACATTTCTCCACCTAATTTACTATCAATTTAAAATCGTTTAAAATTTAGATGGTTATCTACAATTTTGTTTTGCAATCTTTAGATAAATGACAAAAATAGAGAAGATACTTTTTTTATGCTCGGGAAATACCTGTCGAAGCGTATTTGCAGAATATTATGCAAAATGGCTAAAAAGCACATCTTATAAAGATAAATTACGGGATGTCAATTTTGACTCAGCTGGAACTCGCCATTATTATGAAACGCCACTTGAAGGCACAGTTAAATATTTAAACTCTAAAGGGATAAGAGTAGATGGTTTTGTTGCTAAGGATATAACGGAAGAACTAATAAATAAACAAGATCTGATTCTAGGATTCGAAGCTCGATATCACACAAAAAAATTAAAGAGAAGGTTTAAACACATAGAGAATTTAGATAAAAAGGTTTTTCTATTACTTGAATATGCTGGGGAAAGTGAAAATCTAGAAATAGAAGATCCTTTTTATTTAGAGGAAAATGAATACAATAAAATACTTAAAAGAATTGAGAATGGCATAATTAAGTCTATCGAAAGAATTATCGAAATAGATAAATCTGAATAAACCAATTCATAAAATATCATGAAAATCCATGAAACAAAGAAATCATTCGAGAAATCAAAAAAAAATTTTATTGGAAAATTTTCTTTTTTAGTAATTCTTCTAAATTACGCTTTTTTCTTACCGATCCTATTAATTTTCGGAATAGATTTGCAAAAACAAATTATGGAAATTAAATTTGATGTATTATATCAAGCCGTTTCATTAGATTATATAATCCCTGCATTAGTATTAGTTATTTCTTTTATAACAATTTTCTATTACCAACGTTTTTATTTTAAAGGACAGATTATAAAGCAAGATTTAAAATGTGTTTTTTGCGAAAAGAAAGCAATTTTTGAATTATACAAGATACCAAATTTTTTTATTATTTTTGGGCTTCCTATATGTGAGCAACATGCTAAATTATTAGATGAAAACCCTAATGAACTTCTTTACAACGAACAAAAGTTATATAAAAAAACCAATACCATAATCCTCTGGCTTAATATTTTAATAATTGCTTCTGGAATAATTAGCTTACACTATTTTGGATTAATCTTTGGTCTAAATGGAAATATACCAATAATTACATTAATCTATGTTCTTTTTACAATACAAATAGTTTTATATCTTTATCTAATTGTAAGAATGTTTATAAAAATTAGAAATGGAATTCTTCTAGTGTATAAATAAAACATACATCTAAAAATTGAGTCACTCTGTAAACTCAACATATTTTTGGTCAAAGTATTTGACCACAAGAAATTTGGTAGGATTAAATCGTGCAACATTTCCTTTGAAATGTTTTAGCTCTTTAGTAAATTTATTCTCAAATTCTCGTGAAAACTCATCAAGTTTTTTGAATAGAACGGGTAATTCCATAGATGTTATTAAAGTAACAATGTGATACTTTCCATAAGTAAATAATAGATTAACTTCTTCTTTTTGAATTTGTCTAAGTTGTCTCTTACTATGGGTTATTTCGGAAATTATCGTAATAATCCCGGATAGCACACCGGATATTAGATCCTCATCAAAGTCAGTTTTAACTGTTTCTTCCTTAAATAATTCTTTATGTTCAAAACTTTGGTTATAGAGACAGATTCCATGCTTATTGAAAACGAAAATATCTTTCAATGTAGTTGCCCATTCTTTTTCTTTCGATACTAAGAATTCTTTCATTGCCATCATCCAAACCAAAAGGATCACTAGAAGAAATGCATTCAATAGATCTGGAAAGTTCGGTACAAAATTATTGAGTCCAGGAAATATAGTATACATATTATTTATCCACCGACTAAATGTAAATCCGATGATTGCTCCAAAAAATAAGAGTGACATATAAAATCCATTAATTCGACCCCTAAATTTCAGGTTTCCTCTTTCTGTTGAAAAATCTCCTGAGATTGTAAAGATTGCGAGTAAGATGGGTAATATCGAAAACCCATAATGAATAGAGAGGAATACTTTTCTAGGGAGCCCAAAAATGTATGATGCTTCAATAAATGCCCCGTTAGATATAAGAAAAAATGATAGAACAAAAATTCCTAGTACTATAGATATTTTACGACCAATATTATCCAAAGCGCACCCAGCAATAAGAAGATATGTAAAAGATGCTATTACATAGATAATCAAATCTACATCAAAACTATATCTGGCCAATAAATCTCCTAAAATAAAACTTAGTATAAAAAAACTTGAAGCATATCGAAAAAAATGCTTTTCGAAAATTATATTTAGATATTTCTTTTCTGATTTCAAACGTTCTTTTGTCTCCACATATTTATACCTTTTGGAACACCAGATTATAACCATAAAGATTCCAAGCTCTAAAACACTGAAATATAAATATAAATATTCAAAAATTATAAATATAGTCGAAACAAACGCAATTAAAAAGCCAGAAATCAAAAAGTAGGCTGATAATCTTCCCCGGTTTAATATATTAGTTTCATGAACGAATATTGTAAACCAAGTTATAATCAACTGAGGAATTGTTATTATAACAACCAATAGGCCAAAATAATAAAGAATTAATCCAGGTAACGCACTTATGAAAAGTCCAATAATACAAATGAGCAGTGTTAAATTAAAATATCTAGTTCTATTTTTAAAAATATCAACCAATATTCCGGATATGAGAAAGCTTGAACCAAGAACAATTAATAAAATATATACCTCTACCCCAACAATTAAAAGACCACTCGTTAACATGGTGTACTTAAACAAAAATGCCACAGCTATGAGTGTAATAGATAATAAGGAGAAAAATAAATAAATTAATGTGCTCTTTGGCAAATTGATATCACGAATAAATACCCTAATTATCCAGTTCTTAATAGATTCTTTTTTCATGTGAGCAAGTTAACAATGATTTTCCGCATTATTTGTTAGGAGAACTTTTTATTTAATGTTTGTGTAAAGATTTTCTCATAAATTTTATTTGGAAGCCAATTCTTTTTATACATGATGCAATGTGGATAAGATTAAACGAATTCTCTTTCAATGTTTAGGAAATACCGCTAGGTCCCCTGCAGCTGAATATTTAGCACGATATTATGCTAATAAAAAAGGTGCTAATTTAACTTTTGAGAGCGCTGGTTTCATAAATGCTTTTTCATACATGCAACCCGAATCTCAAGCATACTTGAATGATAAAGGTATAGACCACTTCGACTTTCACCCTCAAATTATCAATCGTAAATTGCTTGAAAAACAAGATTTGGTTATAACAATGGAAGTATCTCAAGCTCAAGAAATAAGAGATAACTATCCCGGGATTGTTGATATCGATAAAAAGACATTTACTCTAAGAGAGTTTAATGGAGAAACAGAGGAATTAAATATAATAGATCCGTATTACGAAAGTACTAATACTTACAAGAAAGTTCTTAGAATCATTGACGAAAATATCGAAAAAATGATAAATAGAATAATACAGATTAATAAAATAAAATCTTAATGGTCTAGAGAGCATCCTATATATGATTAGAAGAATTCTATTTATTTGTTATGCAAACACATGCCGAACTCCAGCGGCTGAAAAATTAGCTGAACATTACGCTAAAAAATACGATCTAAAAGGAGTTTCATTCGATTCTGCAGGTTGGCACATTGCCTTCGATCATGCTCAATTAGAAACTATCGATTACATTACATCTAGAGGAATTGAAATGAAAGATTTTAGACCTAAAGCTATTACTCGATCGTTGATAGAGAAACAAGATGTTATTATTGGCATGGAAAAATACCAATTAACAAAAATCCGAAATAATTTTAAAGACATGAAAGAAAATTTGAAGGGTAAGTTATATACTTTAAAGGAGTTCAATGGTGCGGGAAAACAAGACCTCAATATTCCAGATCCTTACAAAACTGGCAGAAAACGATACTTCGAGATTCTCGAAATAGTAGAAAAAAATGTCGAACTTCTCGTTCAGAAAGTTAAAGAGATTAATCAGGTAAACCAAATATGAAAACGGTATTCTAAACAGAATTTAAGGATTGCTTACACGTCTGTAAAATGTCTTATTTAAGGGGTCGCTAAAATTTTCCTTTCTATATTTTTTTAACATCAAATTGTTTATACACATATAATATATGTATAAATACTAAATTGTTATAATAAACTATAAAATGAAAAAAAAAGAAAAAAAAAGAAAAAAGGAAATAGATCAGCAGCAAAAAAAAGCAATTAAAAATCCTCGTATAGAAATGCTTTCAGAGATAGTGGAGTTAATAAAGTTAGCAAATGATTCTTTGATGAATAGTGATTATGATAAGGCAATCAATTACTCCGAAAAAGTAATTAGATTAGCTATAAAATCAAATTTTGATTATCATATAGAAGAACAACAACAATTTTTGATAAAAATTGCTGAGAAAGTACAAGAAAATTTTTTTCTTTTAGAAATTAACGAAGCGGTCAATAATATTGAAAAAATCTATAATGCTCTTCTTGAGGCTAAACAATTTTCTCATGCTCATGAAATTCTAGAAACTTTTAAAAGGCACTATCAAGATAAGATTGATCTAGATTCAATACCATTAATTAAAGAATTAATAATGAAGGATTTAAGAGAAGGGATAAAAAATAAATTAGAATAATAAATCGTTATCTCAATCGGAATTTAGGGATTGCTTACACTTCTGTAAAATGTCTTATTTGTAATGTCGTAATATTTAAAATTTCTGACACTATTTGAAAAAATATATAAATATTCTTAGAATTCTATTTATGAACCAAATAACGATTAATAACGCAGTAATTGAGATATTCGTTGGCGATTTAATCAATGCGCAATATGATGCAATTGTAATTCCTACAAACAGTCGCCTTTTACCAAGCGGTACTTTGCGATGCAGGGTATTAAAAGAAGCGGGACATACAATACAAGTAGAATGTAATCAAATTATAAGCAAAATATCCAATGTTCCAATTGGAAGAGCTATAATCACATCTGGTGGTAATTTAAATGCTAAATTTATATTTCATTTAAGAGCAGGCCACGATCAAAAGAAATTGATGTTAGCGACTTGGAATTCATTAATTCTTGCAGATAAAGAAGGATTATCTTCAATTGCTTTCCCTCCTATATCAATAGATGTTTTGGGGTTTAACGCTAAGATTTGTGCTGGAATAATGATCCCAACGATTCAGAAATTCATCTTAGAGAAGAATAGAAATCTAAAAAATGTTTCAATCTGTCTTGAAACCTTACCTGGCTATAAAGATTTTGAAAGCGTTCTTACCAATTTGACTGCTCCTATTCTTTCTTAGACTTCGTGATGTTTTATTATTCTTGGTTGCTTTTTTAATGAGATAATTATTCAAAAAATGCAACTTTTAAAACTCACATTTATGTTATATCATGAAACATTTTAAATGGAATTACAAAAGATCTTTAGAGCGTATTTCCAATAATTGAGCTAATTTTTGTTTTTTACTGTCCATTAACGGGCCTGCTGCTGCTGTAGCGGGTCCAATCGATCCCATTCCTAATTTTTCATGGATTTGCCAGTAGGCTTCTTCATAAATTTCCGCTTTTTTATTATGATCCTTTCGAAAATCTTGGAATGCCTTGTTAATTATCATATCTGCGGTCTTATCAAGTTCTTTTAATCTTTGATTAATGTATTCTCCCGTTATATCTTTACCTGTATCAGGATCAATCACCCGCTGCACCATGTGTTCATCTGTAATATCTTCTTTCCTATCTTTCATGCAATGTATAACACTACTCAAACTGAAATTTTTAATACAATAATGATTTCTTCAAGAGGATAATAATAAACGAGGTATAAAATTCTTCTGATTATTGGAGTACGCTAAAAACAATCTCCACGTTATATTCAAAAGTGGAGATCTGTTTTTTCATTATATTCAATTATATTCAAATGGATCATATACTTGTAATTTTTGAGATACGAAATGTCAAAGATTAAAAAAAATTTTGAATTAGTTTACATATAGCAATCTGATTTTAATAAACAATAAAACAAAATTTTAAAGAGGAAATATAAAAACGGCTGAAATTAAAAACATCGTTATGATTGGTGCTGGTTTAATGGGTCATAATGCCGCTCAAATCTGTCTAATGGCAGGTTATAATGTTACATTAGTTGACATCAAGGACGAATTTGTTGATGCTGGTGTTGCTAAAATTGA